>NZ_JAFCAC010000070.1:0-37237 GCF_018588165.1 Thermoanaerobacter sp. CM-CNRG TB177 | reverse complement strand
ATACAGATCCTAATAATGAAGCATTAGAAATTGCCAAGTTAAGGTACGCTCGCGCTGAAATTTTTATCATTAAAAAATTATTTTAGAAGTCTTTGTCAAAAATAAGAATTGATATCATAATGGAATCGTAATCAATATAAAATTGTAATGTGTATTAAGGAGGAAAAATAAAATGGATGCCACAACTGCGTCCTAGTAATATTGTGGAAAAATCAGGCCTTGACAAAAAAGAAGTTGAAAAGGCTATTAAAGAATTAAAAAAAGAAGATTTAATAATGTCTCCTAAAAGATGCTATTACTCTGCAAAATAATCTGTAAAAAAAGAGAGTGCAAATTTTACACTCTCTTTTTTCTATAGCCAAAACTTTCTAAAACTACTCCTTCAATACTATTTATCCTGGCAGTTATACAACTAAAGCAATGAACAGGATTAAATTCATTATGGCATTCAATATTCAAAAAATTTGTGCATACTTAAATATCTTTCCCCAGTATCAGGTAGTACTGTTACAACTCGTTTTCCTTTCCCGAGGCGATTTGCAACTTCAATTGCCGCAAAAACATTTGCCCCGGAGGAAATACCGCAAAGAATTCCTTCTTGTTTTGCAAGTTTCATTGACATCTCAAAAGCATCTCTCTCTTTTACTTTTATAATTTCATCGATAACGTCAAGATTTAGTGTATCAGGAACAAATCCTGCTCCTATTCCTTGTATCTTATGAGGTCCAGGTTCGCCGCCTGACAATACAGGAGATTCCTCTGGTTCTACTGCAACAATTTTTATATCTTTGTTATATTGCTTTAAAACTTTCCCTACTCCAGATATTGTTCCCCCTGTGCCTACACCTGCTACAAATGCATCCACTATCCCATTTGTATCTTTTAATATTTCTTTTGCCGTTGTAAGTTCATGTATTTCTGGATTCGCAGGATTTTTAAACTGATCTAGCATTATATAGTCAGGATTTGATTCCAAAATTTCTTGTGCCTTTTTTATAGCTCCTTTCATGCCTTCTGCACCGGGTGTTAAAACAAGCTCTGCTCCATAGGATAAAAGTAAATTCCTCCGTTCTATACTCATAGTATCAGGCATTACAAGAATCAACCTATACCCTTTTACAGCACTGACCATCGCAAGACCAATACCTGTATTTCCACTGGTAGCTTCAACAATTGTCCCACCAGGTTTTAATCTTCCTTCTTCCTCAGCCTTTTTTATCATATTTAATGCAATTCTATCCTTAACACTTCCACCAGGATTAAAAGACTCTAATTTTACTATGACCTCTGCCGTATCTTCTGGAACAATCCTATTTAACTTAACCATAGGTGTATTGCCTATAAGCTGGGCTATATCCTCATAAATTTTGTTTTGTCTTTCAGACATAATTTTTGCCTCCTTTTAATTCCGAGTATTTAGATAGGAATTATATGATTTCTCTTTTAAAGGTATCACAATCCAATATCAATGTCAATAGATATACGTTAATATTGTTATTTTATCATTGCTTATAGTGACATCAATTTGCGGAAGCTAACAAGTAAGTCTAATGAATAACAAAAAAGCTGTCCACATCATGCCTATTGGCGGTGATGTAAACAGCTTTAAAAGGAGAGAGATATTACACTTCATACTCTAACTCAAAATAATCGCTTTTTTCATCTCCTTTACAGAAACTTTGGTAGAAACATATGTCACCAGCATTTCCTTTGTACAAAAATGGTACCACATTAGCGAACCGCTCTCAATTATGAACGTACTTTTGTATTTTATGCAGAACCCTAAATTACACTTTTACAATAAGAAAAAATTTCCTTAGCGTAAACCATTGCTTTTTCAGCTGTTTTAATGACAAGCCATTGTTTTGCTTCTTTCATAAATAGCCTTTCCCTTCTTTAATATTTCCTCACTGTAAAACATACTTTCTTTCATTTCTTCTACTTCCTTCGGGGTATACACTATAATATCCGTGCCAACAGTAGGCTTAGCAATTTTAACAACTTCTTCTAATCTTTCATAGAAAAGTTTATTAGTATCCTTTATGACTATTAAATCAATATCACTCCATTCATTTATTTTTTTTGTTGCTAATGAACCAAATAATATTATTTTCTCAGGCTGATATTCCCTTATTAGCACATCTACAATTCTTGTAAGCTCACGATTTAACTGTTTTATTCTGCTCATAAAAAACACCTCAATTTTAAGTTTTATCTTTTATTCTATTATACCAAATCGTGACTATTTCGTAAGGCATCACTTCCGTCTTTTTGATTTTTTATTTCATTGGTTCAATTTCTAAAAGATGTGATATAATAGATAAAAGGACACTTCGGGTGTCATAGATATGTGGGATGTGGGAATAGGTAGATGTGAGCTACCTATTCTTTTTTTAACTTATCTCTATTTTAAAATTTGCAATTTCTACTTTAATTGTTATGGCTTTGGGTGTATTAACTACAATGAACAATCCTACAACTAGAGATGTGATGTCAAAAATACTGTCAATATTTTTATTCTTCTCTTTCCTTTAAACAAATTTAAACTAGTTTAATTTCTTTACCATTTTTCCAAAGCTCATATTCACTCAAATCTAGTTCACTATTCCAACTCACACCATATCCCCCAGCATCAACTTTTACCGCTTTAAAAAAGGCTTTGTTTTTCAATAACTCAAATGGCCACTCATTAAGTTTTGGCTTCATATCGTATTCTTTCACAGTTCTATTGTCAAAAACAACAATCAGTTTATAATCATCTGTTGCTTTTACGCTTACAACTTTATACATTTTTCATCACTTCAATCCAGGCAATTTTCGAAATACTTGAGTTTCCCACATCTTCTAGCAGTTCACGTTGATATTTACTAGCCCACTCAACGACTAAATTAAACTTCTTTCTTTAAGCCAAAGCACTGTATCATATATTGTTTCCTTTATAGGTCTCGGATTATATCCTAATTCTTTTTTAGCTTTTCCATAAGTGAAATCTGAATTACTATTTAAACTATAAATAGCATAAGAGGTACATGTAGGTTTTCCTTTTGTTATTTTATAGTAAATGTCAGCAAAGTATGAAAAAAACTCACCAATATATCTATTAATAATAGGAGGTTTTTTATTCCTGTTATTTCTTCAAGATAAGAAAACAGCTTTTCTATAGTAATTACTTCTCCCGAAAGAATATAATTTTCGCCTGCTTTCCCTTTCTCCCATGCCAGTATTATACCTTCTGCTACATCTCTTACATCAACAAAATTATAGGCACCTTCTATTAAAAACTTATATTTTCCCATTAAATAATTAATTATAACCTGATTCATAAAAGAAATTTTATAATCATAAGGTCCAATAACTCCTGAAGGGTGAACAACAATAGGTTCGATACCTAATTTTTGTGATTCTAAAACTTTTGCTGTAGCAATTGCTTTTGATTTTGCGTAATCACCTTTTACGTAAGCCGGATTAAAATCTTTGTTTTCCTTAATTACTTTTCCTTTAGGTTCTTCTTTTAATGCATGGACCGAACTAACATAAACAAGTTTCTTTATATTATTTTTTATGCACGCTTCTATTACATTTTCTGTTCCACACACATTTACGTCATACACTCTTTTATCTTTTGTAAAAATTGAAATAAGGCTTGCAAGGTGAAATACAACCTCGGCCCCTTTGAAACAATCAACTAGGTAAGTTTTATTTCGAACATCTGTAAATTCAATTTCAACATCCAAGCCAAATATAGAGGTTAAATTTTCACCTGGAGGTACTATTATTTTTACCTTATAACCCCTTCCTAACAATCTCTTCACTAAAACATTTCCAATATGACCTGTTCCACCAGTAACTATAATCACTATATTCTCCTTCCTTTTTTGCTATCCCATTTTGAATTATTTTAACATTTCCTACTCTAATTTACAAGTATGTTTACCAGGGTTTGCAAAACAACAAAGCTATTATCAGCCCCAAAACTTTCCTAACGAAGGTATATTGTTAGGTACAGTGCTGCCGTAGTTTATCCATGTCCCATCCGGCTTCTGCACTCTCCACTGCCGTTCTGCAATGGCATCTCCATTAGGGTCATAGCTTTGATCAACTATTGTGATTGTCTTGTTTACAACCTGAACAACAGGATTTACAGTAAACTGTGCAACAGGCGGTAAATTTATATTCTGCGTCGTTATTGTCTGTACTTTTGGCTCACTCCATGCTCCTTCTAAATCCTGGACTCTAAGATATATTAAATAAGTTTTTCCTACAGGGAATGTCCCTGACATTTTTCCATTATGCCATGCTATTTCATTTACTTCTTTCCACTTCCACTCCCATGCCTGTATACCTTTGTTAGGCAGTGACATATGGTCTAGGTCATAGCTTTGGTCTGTAATTGAGATAATGTAGTTTGAGCCGCTTGGGGTCATTGTTACAGCGAACTGGGCAATAGGCCTTCTGTGAATATATATATACATGCTGCTCAAAGGCTTGTAGCTCCAAGCCTGTAGTTGTCAAATCTATCACCATCTTTTGGATTATCTCTTGCCTGATATTCCACTTCATATTTTCCAACCTTATCAAAGACAGTTACAGGAGAACTCAGGTACTGTCCGTTAAAGCTCGCAAGACCTAAGCTGTTTTCAAAGTAGTTTGGGTCGTGAAGGTACATCCATCTCTCCTCATACTTCGGGTCGTTTTCTGGGTCGTTGTAGTAAGTTTTTATCTCAATTGGTTCGCCCAGTACAACATATTTTTCAATTATCCTTTGCTGGTTTTCTAAGTCTTTTGCAATATACTCTGCAATAGCAGTCAGTTGGTTGCTTATACTGTTATCAATAACTTTAAATCCACCATTAGTGATTAAGCTTATAAGCCCATCTGCTTGTGATGCAGGAAATGTTGTCTGCCCTGCAATTACTAATTTTGAAGATAATTGATTTATTGCATTTGCAAACTTTGTTTTTGCATTATTATCGTTGTAATCCAAGAAAGATAGGTCATTAAAAACTAGTATACTCGTATTTCCTCCACAAGTTCCTGTCCCAAAGTCACTGTCTATCACTTTTGCATCAATGTTTTTGCTGTTTAAAAGAGGTATCAGCAAATTATTTATTCCATCCTCCAGTTGTTTTACCCTTGCATCATAATTGTTCAGTTTACCAACCCTTATAACTAACTCTGCTTTTTTCTTTTCATACATTTCAAAATCCACAACAGGCTGTAAGTTTATCACTTCACATATTTTATCCTTCATCGGCTTATTTGAAGTATCGCTGGTTTTATAATCCGAAGGAGATATAAACTCAGGTATGGTTTCTTCTCCAAAATCTTCTTTAACTGAAAGTTCAAATAAATACTTTCCTACATCTTTTGCATACAGTACTGGGTGAGTATTATTGCCACTGTCCAAAGTTATCCACTGCTCATCATCAAAACTGCCGTTGTTGTTGCTGTCATACTTATATTTCCATATTCTCTGCACTATTTTATCACCATCTGGAGAATAGGAAGCATCTATAAGATCTATTTTGGCCATATTGCCGTTTGAAGGGTCCCTCAAAGCAGTGGTCATTACAAAGAAATCTGCAACAGGAGGTAAATCTTCTACAACAGTTAATGTCCTTTCATACCAGTCAGAATAATTTCCTGCACTATTTTTTACCCTTACTCTTACTCTATAGTCTCCTGCTTTCTTAAAAAGAACCGTTCTTGTTTTCATATCTGTAGAAGGTACTATCTTTATGTCATTCTGTGTCAAGCCGCTGCTTGCAGGTGTTATCTCCCACTCTGTTGCATCCCATACCATTGGATACTTCGGTGATGTATAGCTGCCTGACGCATCTAAAACTACTTTTCTATTTTCTTTAAGAGCACCCGTGTAGTCAAAAAATGCTTTAGGTACTGCAGGTTTTACTTCTATAGTTTTTTGTGCCGTATCTGTTAACCCATCATTATCTGTTACCGTTAGCCTTACTGTGTATGTTCCTACTTTGTCAAAAGATACTGTACCGCTTTCACCTGAAAGAGTACCTACTACGCCGCTTGAAGGAATAATGCTCCAGCTGTAGTTGACAATAGTTCCATCAGGGTCATAGCTCCCAGAGCTTATATACACATCATCACCCTGAATCACTTCTGAAGGAGCATTTATCACTGCAACAGGAGGTACAGGCTCTGGTGCAGGAGGTGGTGTCGGCTCCGGAGTAGGTACATCCTCATACTGTCCAATTACTTTCGCAATCTCTGCTTCTGAAGTTTTGTTTATACTTTGGTCATAAACACGTACTTTCGCCCACACTTTATCTCCAGGTTTTGCATTAGCTATTAACTTTGTATATTTCGCCTGCGAAAGAGAATTTAAATCTCTTACTGCTGTACCATCAGAACCTAATAAATCTGTTCCGTTTACCTGAAGCCAGAATCTTGCTGAATAAGGACCTGTTCCGCTTGACATAGAAGATGTCGCATCTATAGTAGCATTTACATCTCCTGTTGTTCCAATTTTAAGTGATGGTGGATCTAAATTCTACTGCATGGTCTAAATTTTCAGCAACACATCTTAAAGGCAGCATTGTGTATCCATTTTTCACATATACTTTTCTTGGCATTTTAACTGCTCTGCCGTCTACCAGTGCCGTATCAGAACCTATTTTCAGCACCACAGTTTTACCTTTATCTTTTATGGTTATCTGCTGAGTTTTAGCATTGTAATCAACAGCTGCTCCTAATTCTTCCATGACGCCTCGAAGCGGTATCATTGCAACACCATTATCTGATATAACTTTTGTGGGCAGTTTTTTATTATATTCTTTAAGTTCATATCTTACAGTAATATCGTCCTTACCTATCCATACATCTACGCCATCCCACCAGTATATACAACCTACTGTATAACCATTCCATCTAGGGTCAATCAAATACTTATTATATGCAGGGTCTTTTAATCCTTCCCATCTGTTATAGAAGTACTGAAGTAATATATCTCTATATTTTGTCTCTTGCCACGGAATCCTGTTAATACTAAATTGTTACAAAATATCCATATATTTTTGTTTTATATAACAATTCTTTTTAATACATCTTCAACAAATTTATCAGCATTTTTCCCTTCTATTTTAGCCCTTTCTTCTAATAATTTATAAAGCTCTTCCGGAATCATTATAGCTTTTATTCTTTCGCTCATTTCTTCTAATCTCCGCAGAAGTCTTGCTTTTTCTCTCTGGCTTAAAACATCTTCATTTTTCTCAAGAAGCTTCTCCATATTTTTAGGATCCTTTAAAAGCATTATCATGTTGCTCAAAGATTTTTCAGGCAAAGCTCCAGTTTCATACCTCGCAATAGAAGCTTCGCCTATACCTAAAAGCTTGGCAAAAGCTCTTTGACTTAACCCATAACTTTCTCTAATACCTTTTATCTCTTCAGGTGAGAGTATACCATGCTTTTTTCGATATATATCATAGACCCTCTGTATATTCTCTTCTTCCAGCTCCTCATCAAACAGCTCCTCACCACAAACACTGCACACCCTTATCTTTGCCAATGCCTTTATTTCATCTCCTCTAACAGTTGATATTTCTTCTTTTTCAATTACCTTTGTTTCCCGCTCTGTGCCGCAGACAGGACAAAATTTCTTCACATTTTCCACCTCCTCACTTATACGGATAAACTAACGGCTGTTCTGCTTTGTGGAAAGAAAGACACACCAAGCATTCTTTTTCTCCTCTTCGCTCAATTTTAAGATTTATGTAAAAGTCTGTTCCTTCAATATCATACCCAAACTCCCATACAAAGCCTTCCCTGTTGCTTCCTAAATCCTCATTGGGACCTTCTATAATAATTTTTGTAAGTTAAGTCTAAAATAATCTCTTTAACATGCTTAACTGTTAGGCCAGCTTCTTTAATTGAATCCATATTTTTCTTACGAGGAACAAAAACAAAAGCACCTGCTTTTATCAATTCTTTAACATCATTGAGGAATTTTTTAATTTCCTCAATTTGGGCCATAGTATATACTCCTTTCATTCAGTATTTTATCACACTCTAAATAATTTTGCAATCATTTGATAGTATTTTTTATAAAATTCTGTAACTGCTAAGGAAACCCACCTCATGATTTCCCAGGTATAATTGAAACAGTCAAGGCTGTATATCCTTATGCTGACCACCAGCTCTGTTTTGTCCATCTTCAAAGAAATATTCGTAAATCCATGACCAAAGCCGATGCTGCAGAATTTAACAAAGAACTCAACAAAATAAAGCTCTCTTCTTCATTTGATGAGACTGCTTTTAAATTTCAAAATCTTTGTAATATATTCAAAGAAAAATACAGTCGTTATATGAATCTCCTTATGGAAAAGCAGAGTATTATTTAGCCTTTACTAAATATTCTGAACATTTAAGAAAACATATTTATACCACTAATGTTGTAGAAAGTGTCAACAGCCTGATCGAGAAAATCCGCATAAAAACGGGTGGATATTTCAATTCCGTCGAGGTCCTTGAAATTAATATTTATCTCCAGAGAAAAAATTTAAAACAGACAAACAGCTGTAATTTCTTCAAGAAAGTCTCTTTCTCTAAGCCATTCAGCACCCTTTGAAGGGTGAAGTTGTATTATTCTCTTTTCAAAGGGCGAAAGAGGAACACTCATAGGAAAGGGTAAGCTCAAAATCTTGGCTTCAGTAAAACCTTCACCAGCAGGGTCAACACTTATTTCGCTATTTTTAACAAGAGTAGAGACCTGCTCCTACTGCTTCAACCACATCAGACCAATCTATTTTGTTTCCCTCTGCATCTGTGTAAACAATTCTGTATTCCACTGTTTTGCCAACTTCAAACACTCTTGTCAGATACTCTTCGCTGCCAATGAGGTTTTGGAAATTTAGAGCTGGAAAATAAAGCAGATGAAATATCAGAGGAAATACTAGAATATCTTACAAAAGCTGAATAAATTTCGGGAGGGGATTTCTCATGGCTAAAGCAGAAGTAAGAGCTGTTGTATACGCAAGGTACTCCAGCGATAATCAGCGAGAAGAAAGCATTGAAGAGAGAAGTATACTAGCAAATACATATTCAATAAAGGTACAAAGAAATGAGAATAAAGGAAATAAGCAGCTTACCCGACACTTCTTTTATAACAGAAGAAAAAATAAGACAGTACCTTTTAAAAGACAAAGAAGTGTTGGAAGCGGGTGACCCTCACAAAATTAAACAAATTTTACCAACATATATCAATAAAATAATCGTCTACCGTGATAGAATTGAAGCCCATTTCAGGCTTTCGATAGACGATACAGTTTGCGCATGGCTGGTAGCGGCGAGTGGATTCGAACCACCGACACTGCGGGTATGAACCGCATGCTCTGGCCAACTGAGCTACGCCGCCATATTTTTGGTTGCGGGGGTAGGATTTGAACCTACGACCTCCGGGTTATGAGCCCGACGAGCTACCGGACTGCTCCACCCCGCGACATTGGTGCCGGAGACCGGACTTGAACCGGTACGGGCTTTTAGGGCCCGCAGGATTTTAAGTCCTGTGCGTCTGCCAGTTCCGCCACTCCGGCATTATCTCCTTGAGACAGTATTATTATATTATATCTATATCTCTAAGTCAATAGTTTTTTTACCCATTTCTGCAACTCCAAATGAAAAGTCCCTTTTTATAACTTAAATCTTCCAAATTTACACAACACTGCTCCTTCCAGGTTATCCCACTCACTAACGGTTATTTCTTTAAAACACAGCATTTCTAATATGGTCAACAATATAGCAGTTCCAGCAATTATTATATCAGCTCTTTGGGGCTGCAATCCAAGAATTTTTTTCCGTTCTGTCAATGTAACAGACATAAATTTATCTAAAATCTTTTTAATTTCTTCTTTTCTTAGCAGATATCCATGAACTTTTTCTTGAGAATAAATTTCCAACTGCTGTGAAACGGCAGCAAGTGTTGTTATAGTTCCTCCTATTCCAATGATATTTTCAGCTTCTTTGTATTTATTAATGGAATTTACCATTGTATCTATTATATGCAACCTGATTTCATCATATTCCTCAGCTGTAGGAGGGTCATTTTTAATAAATTTTTCAGTAAGTCTCACAGCTCCAAGATCGAAGCTTTCCTTTTTAAATTCATTACCTTTGTACGCTAATTCAGTACTTCCTCCTCCTATATCTAACACCAGTGCATTTTTCTTATTAATTCCCATCACTGCTCCCATATATCCAAACAAGCTCTCTGTTTCTCCATCTATGATTTCTACCTCTAACCCAAGTTTTCCAATTTGCTCAAAAAAAGCGTCTTTATTTTTAGCATCCCTCATCGCAGATGTTGCAAAAGCATATATAGTTTCTGCACCTTTATCTTGGGCCAATTTTACAAAGTGTTCAATTACTTCAATGCTTCTCTGTATAGCATTACTATTTAACTTCCCCGTTTTGGAAATTCCTTCCCCTAGTCGAGTTATTTCAACATCTTTTTGTATCTTGTTTATATTTCCATTATCTATGTCACATATAAGTTGGCGTACCGAATTTGTCCCTATATCAATCGCACAAATTCTCATAATAACCCCCAACTATCACAGGTAAAAACCTGTAAAATTTCTTGTTCTTTTTATGAAAAATCTTCGGGCATAACCCGAAGTTAATATCCATTGCTTTTTCTATAGCCTGTGTTTCTTCTCTTGGAATCAAAATTCTTTCGCAGCTGTTGCTGTCTCTCATCTGAATCTTTCAAAAACTTAAGCAATTTCTCTTCAAAGGAACTATTAGTATTATAATTCCTATTGCTCTGCCATACAAAATCCTTTGGCTCTCTTTCTTTATTATTTTTAGGCAAAGCCTTTTTGATTGACAAACTTATTCTTCCACTAGAATCCATGGACAATATTTTTACTTTTACTTTATCATGCTCCTTCAAATGCTCCCTAATATCTTTTACATAGGTATTAGCAACTTCCGAAATATGCACCAACCCAGTTTTGCCTTCCGGTAGCTGAATAAATGCTCCAAAGTCTGTAATGTTTAACACGGTGCCCTCAACAACATCTCCAACTTCAAATGGCATATAAACAAAGATCCTCCCTTTAAAAATTTTATTAATGAGTTTATTATATATTAAGATACAAAACATTTCAAGATAAATTTTCTGAAATTACTTTTTTGTCACTTGAAACTTAGTTTTCGAAACATCTACATAAATTATTTCTCCTTTTTTAACCAACCCCAATTTTTGTCTTGCCTCATTCTCAATAAAACTTTCACTGTTTATCTGATGAAGTAATTCATTTAAATACTTATTCTCTTTTATTACAGCAGCTTCTTTATTTTTCAAATTCCTGTACCTACTATCAAGTTTCTCTAATACAACTTGCTGCTGAAAAAAGGTAAATCCAATATATGCAATAAAGGCAAAAAACAACATCTTCTTTAGTTTTTTCACTCATAACACCTGCTTTCACAATACATATTAATTTCTATTAATTTTTATTCGACATTTCTTTAAAAAATCCTTTATTTTTTTCTCTTGAAAATCTTAAAATGGGTTAAATTATTTTCTAGAAAAGCGACAGGCAAAGTTAAAATTTTTTTTGTAAACCTATAAGGAACAATAATAAAATTGACTACTATTCTAATAGGGTATATAATAATTTCTGCCATCTTTCTTAAAAATTTTATTGTAAATTCAAAAACTCCAATTAAAGCTTGGGTAATGAAATAACTTAACAACACATAATAAAGAATGATTCCAATTGCAAATCCCAAAAAACTATAAAACCGGATTTCAACATAATTGCTTATATACATAAAATAAAGCATAGTAATTGTCCCAAAAAGCCAAAATATAATATCGGCAATATTAGAAAAAGTTTTTCTAAGCCTAAAAACTTGCCTTGTCACTTTAAAAATATCGTATATAAATCCCAGTACAAAACCACCATATACTGTGACTAAAAATGCATAAATTTGACTTTGTATGGTTATTACCATTTACATACCCTCCTTTTCTTGTTATATTATATTTATCTACTGCAGCAAGAATGAAACTAAAATAGGGGCGATGCATCATGACAACAGTATATGTTTCAGGACATAAAAATCCAGATACAGATTCTATCTGCTCGGCTATTGCTTATGCATATCTAAAGCGTATGTCTGAAGGTATAAATGCTATACCTGTTAGATTAGGTCCTATAAACCGAGAGACAAAATTTGTGCTAGACTATTTTGGAGTAGAAGAACCTATTTTTATTGAAAATGTATATACCCAAGTACAAGACATTAAATTTGATAAACCTCTCGTTTTTAAAGAAAACACTTCCATGTTTGAAGCATGGAACACTATGATGGAAAAAAACATTAGAACAATAGTAGTAGTAGATGAGGAAAACAAATTAATGGGAATTGCAACAGTAGGAGATTTAGCAAAAGCATATCTTTCTTCTTCTCATGAATTATCTAAGTATAAAATCCCTATTGACAATATACTAGCTACTTTGAAAGGAGAAGAAACTTTAAGATATGTAGATTATCTTGAAGGCGACATTTTAGTAGCTGCAATGTCTAAAGAAAATGTGTTAAAAAGAATAAAGAAAGGAGACATCTTAATCGTTGGAGACAGAGACGACATACAACAAGCTGCGATTTTACAAGGAATAAAAGCTCTCATAATTACTGGCAATAACAAAGTCTCAGAAAAAATTCTTGAACTAGCTAAACAATACAAAGTAACTATTATAAAAGTGGTACCAGATACGTTTGACACTGTTAAACTATTAAACCAAAGTATACCATTATCATATGTAATAAAAAAGGAAGATCTAGTGACTTTTAGAATTAGCGATTATATTGATGATGTAAAAGAAGTAATGTTAAAATATAGATACCGCAACTTTCCAATTGTCGACGAAGAAGGAAAAGTTGTAGGGTTGCTTGCAAGACGACATATTTTGGACTATGAAAGAAAAAATGTCATAATGGTTGACCACAATGAATTCTCACAAGCAGTTGAAGGAATAGAACAAGCAAGAATATTAGAAATAATTGACCATCACCGAATTGGGACGATAGAAACAGAGCAGCCAATACTATTTAGAAACCATCCTGTAGGCTCTACCGCTACAATTATAAATCGACTTTTTGAAGAAAAAGGGCTAATTCCAGAACCAAAAATAGCGGGAATAATGTGCGCTGCTATTTTATCAGATACTCTTGTATTTAAATCCCCTACGTGCACACCAGAAGACGTAAGAGCAGCTAAGAAACTTGCAGAAATTGCCAACATAGACATAAATGAGTTTGGACCTGAAATGTTCAAAGCAGGTACCTCTTTAGAAGGGAAAACTGTTGAAGAAATATTTTATACAGATTTTAAAGAATTTACAATAAATAATTATAAAATCGGCATAGGTCAGGTAAACACTCTTACAGATGCGGGAGAATTAAAACAACAGCTTATAAACTTTATGGAAAAAGTGAAAAAAGACAAAGACTACGATATTTTATTGCTTATGTTGACAGACATAATAAATGAAGGTTCCGAAATACTTTTTGTGGGAAACAACAAAGAGCTGTTACAAAGGGCTTTTAACGTTGAAATAAAGAACAACAGCTTTTATTTGCCTTATGTCATCTCTAGAAAAAAACAAGTATTGCCACCCCTTGTTAAAGCGATAAACACCCACTGAAGTTTATCGCTTTAACTTTTCTATAATATCGCCAAAATTTCTAAAAGAAGTACATGGAATCTCATTTTCTTTACAGTATTTTTCTAAAACTCCCTTTGCAAAGACTTTATCCGCATGTTGAGAGACGCAAAGGTCTGAATATCCATCACCTACATAAACTACATAATATCCCCTAATTTTGTATTTATTCAATACTTCCAGTTTACACATGCCACATTTATCACAATCCTTGCTTTTATGTGGAAAATCCACTTTTATTTTTCCATCCTCAAACCAAAGTTTGTTACTATAAAATTTTACATCAAAACCATATTTATTCATAATAGTTTTTATATTAAAATCATACCCATCGCTTACTATTACAACTTCATAATCTTTTTCTCTGCAAAAATTTAAAAACTCCATAAAATAATCATCTATTTCAACTGTGTAAAGCAAATCTAAAAGCTTTTTCTCATCTACTTCCATAAGTTTTAATGTTTCAATTGCACATTCTTCAGTAGACATTTCCCCCTTTTCCCATAACTTTTCATAATACTGCCATCCATCTTTTGCAAACTCTTTAACCATTAAATCAACAGTATCAACCTTGGTAACAGTACCATCAAAGTCTATCAAAAAAACCTTCTTCAATTCGTTTCACCACCTTTTATTTTATATCCAAAAGCCATTTTACAAATTTTATAGCTAAATCTTTGTGTTGTCCATTCGACATAATTGCAATAATTTTATCACTATAGTCATATTCCAGGTCTTCTAAATATTTATTACCCCTTCCAACGTATATACCGTAAACACCTGGTTTTACCTCAGCAGAATCTTCTTCTATTTTTACTACATTTAGCTTTGTTAAATTTAACTCTTTTACCTTATCTAATCGCAAAAAAGCTCCTTGTCTTGCCAATATATCAAAATTATTTTTATCTAAAACAATGACGTCTATATCTTGAGCCCCTATTCTGGCCATTAATTTTTGAGTTGAGGCAGGGTCAAGAGTAAGATTACCATTTGGACCTTTTACAAGCCTATAAAAATCAACAGAAGTTTGTTTTTTCCCAGAAGGATCGCCAATTAATTCTTTAGTGACTTTTTTAGAAAATTCACTTTGTCCATTAAAATCAACATATTTGCCAATTAAAGCGATATTTAATACGTAATCCTTTCTATTAATAATACTACTTGTAAAAGAAACTAACAAATAGATCACTAATATACTTACGATAATATGAACTTTATAATAATCCCATATATATTCTACTTTTTCTTTTGTAGTCATGTTTCTAAACCAATTTTTTCCCCTATCACTCATTTGTTCCAACCTTTCTACCTCCTCTGCACAAAAATATTCAAATTTATTATAACAATTAAATTTTTTAAAATCGAGTACATAAAACAAAATAAGCCGCAACATGCGACTTATCGAAACATTCTACCTATGAACCCCCCTGATTTTCCTATAAGACCACTTTTGTCACTGTAATTTAGATTTACTACTTCACCATCAATTGACACTTGTCCATCATCAAGGTTCAATTTATTAATGTGAAGCCCTTGACCTCTTATCGTCAAAACTCCTAAATCCGTTTCTAATATTACTGTTTCTTCGTCAAAGCTTACAACATTTGTTACCCCAGAAATACTGATTCTTTCTCTATTTTCAATTGTAATATTATGAGGTTTTCCTGTTCTTGAAAAGTTCCTTTTATCTTCCATTTTAAACCTCTTTAAACCTCCCCTCTTTTTAATAGACTATTATTTATCTATGAATCTTGTACTTTTTTTAGAACAAAAAAATCCTCCTTCCGGAGGATTTTAATCCCAAATTTTTACTATATTTATGCCTTTAAAATAATAATTTAGTATATCTTTTGCCCTTTTCCCCTCTTTAGCCATCTGATATGCTCCCCATTGAGACATTCCTACGCCATGCCCAAACCCTCTTCCTTTTATCACCAATTTACTTCCATCGTAAGAAACTTCATCTATCATAGTGGACTTTAACCTTTCACTTCCAATTGCCATTCTAAAATCAGGAGCATTAACAGGCGTTTTGTCAAAAAGAAAAGTTACAGTTCTTCCTGAAGCCCCTTTTGCACCTATTTTCACAGTTTTAAAATCGTTTATATTAAGCCCCATTTTCTTCAATGCATTAATCACTTCACTTTTGGTAAAAGTAGCTGTCCAATGCTTTACATTAGCCGGCGCACTAGGACTTTCATTTGACTTTACACTCACAATATAAGGAGGTTCTGGCTCTTTGTAATTAAGGCCTTCTTTAGCTAAAGCAGTTTGTCCTGCTGCATGAGAGTGAAACCATGCATTTATAAATTTCCCGTCATAGGCAACAACTATACCTCGAGTATCTTTTACCGCTTCTTTTATTTTTGAATTTACATTTGAAGGATTCCAAGCTTGAGCCTCCTCAAAATCCGTTGATATATCGGCTCCTGGATATTTAGACTTTTTAGTACTTACAAAATTTAAAACATATGTTCTCGCTAAAATCGCCTGAGCTTTTAAAGTTTCAATTGGCCAATAATTTTTTATTTCTCCTGCTACTGTACCTTCAACATACTTCTCTAAAGGCATATTTTCAATTTTACCTGTTTGTACAACATAAACTTTAAGAACGGGTTCTTTATTTTCACCCCTACTGATTTTTGCGGGTATTTTAGGTAGTTCCATTCGAGGTGTTCTGACAGGTTCTGGTTTTTTTGTAGGCGGTCTGCAAGCAGTCATGGCAAATAACAAAGCTACCAACACCGCAATTAATTTCAGTATGTTCCTATACAATTAAAATCCCTCCTATACTTTTGTTTATAGTATTTGAGGGATTTTCACAAATCATTCATTCTTCTATCAATTTATACATTTTGTATGCCTCGTCTTTTAAAGCATGTTCCTTTACGTCTATAACCTCTATTTTGACAATTTTATTTCCAAAGTTTACCTCTATTATATCATGTTCTTTTACTTCGTCACTAGCTTTTGCTTGCTTGCCATTTATAAAAACTAATCCTTTGTCACAGGCCTCTTTTGCAATCGTACGCCTTTTGATAAGCCTTGAAACTTTCAAAAACTTATCAACTCTCATGTGCTTTTTACCCCCATTTAAAAGTAAGAAAATCAGGTCATAAAGACCTGATTTTCTTAAGAATTCACTAAATCCTTTAACGCTTTTCCTGCTTTAAAGATAGGAGCTTTTGAAGCAGGAATCGTTATTTCTTCTCTTGTCTGAGGATTTCTTCCTTTTCTTTCAGCTCTTTCTCTTACTTCAAATGTGCCAAATCCTACTAATTGAACTTTGTCACCATTTTTCAATGCTTCTTCTACTGCTTCAATGAAAGCATTTAATGCCTTTTCAGCATCCTTTTTTGTTAATTCACTTTTTTCTGCAATTTTCGCAACAAGATCTGCCTTATTCACAACAATACCTCCTTAGTTTAAAAATATTTTACTCTTATTTTTATTCTTCATAAAATCGAAAAATCCTGCTAATTTACGCTTATTTTTCATTTTTTTTATTAAAATTATTCATCTTCGCTTCATTCCACAGCTTGTCCATGTCACTTAATGTCATTTCACTCAATTTTTTTCCCTTGATTGCTGCAGTTTTTTCAATGTACTCAAATCGATTTATAAATTTTTCTACGGTGTTGTGAGTTGCACTTTCTGGTTCTACATCTAAAAATCTAGCTACATTTACAACTGCAAAAATTAAATCTCCAACTTCCTCAATAATCTTTTCTTTATCTTTCCCTTTATACACCTCCTTTAATTCTTCTAATTCCTCATAAATTTTAGAAAGTGCATCCTCAACCCTTTCCCAATCAAAGCCCACCTTTGCAGCTTTTTCTTGAATCTTAAAGCTTCGCATAAGAGCAGGCATATACCTTGGCACATCTTTTAAAACTTCCGTATAAGAATTTAAATTCTTCTCCTCTTTTTTCAACTCATCCCATTTTTCTAATACTGCTTTAGAAGTTTTCAATTCTTCTGTCCCAAAAACATGAGGATGCCTCCAAATCATCTTTTTGCATATGCCATCTACTACATCGTCAAAGTTGAATGTTCCCCTCTCCTTCGCAATTTGTGAATGGAAAACAACTTGTAAAAGCACATCTCCTAATTCTTCTGCCATTTTATCCTCAGACTCTTTTTCAATCGCATCAATTAACTCATAACTCTCTTCCACCAAATATTTTTCAAGGCTTTGATGTGTCTGCTCTTTATCCCATGGACATCCTTTTTCACTTCTTAAAATCCGCATTATCTCTAAAAGGTCATATATATCATACTTTTCTTGAAAAAGTGTTTGCACAGGAGGTATGTACAAAGAAGTAAGATAATCAATCCAATCAAGTCTATCAATCATATAAAGTGGCATCGTCTCTATTACCTGTTCCCCTGGAATTCCCGCATTTTTTATAACAGTTACAGGATAACTGTCCCCATAAACTTCTGCCAGTTTTAACTTCACTTGTGAAGCCACGAATCTATCATACACTTGAACAACAATATTAGCACATCTTTTATCAGGCTTTTGCACCTCCAAAGACAAACCATCAATTATTTTTAGGCCATATATAGGGTCAATCTTTAATTCACTTATAATAGCATCAATAAAAGAAATAGCTGGAATAACTTCTATTGATATATCGGTATAACTGTTATAAAAGTTTAGTATATATTCCACAGATTTTTCTGCTACATAAGGATGCCCTGGAACAGCGTATACAACCTTTCGATATTTTTTTGCTACATCTATTATTTCCCGAGCAATATTTTCATAAACTTCTTCAAAAGTAGTACTTTTTTCGTATATTTTATCAAAGGTGTCGAAAACAATTCCCTGCGCTTTAAGAAAAGGAATTATTGGGTGTTTTTCTGTCCGTAAAAAAACTTTATCAGCATTTTTCATTTTCTCTATTGTCCCCAGTGTAATAGAATCTGGCGACCCAGGCCCTAGCCCTATTATATATAGTTTATTCACAATAACCACCTCAAAGTCAAAATGTACAAATAATATTATATCACGTATTTTGGTTTTTATATAATTAAATTTATCTTATACTTGCCCGTTGAAAAATTTGCTAAATTAAATTATAATATATTTTAGTACGCACATTAAGGAGTGGTAGTACATGGATATGGCAGAATTAGGTAGAAGAATTAGAGAAGAAAGAAAAAGACAATTCTTAAAACAAGGAGATTTATCAGGAGACGAATTTTCCAAAGGCTATATAAGCCTTATAGAAAAAGGTAAAATAAGTCCTTCCTTAAAAGCTTTAAACTTTATCGCCCAAAAATTAAATAAGCCGGTTGTGTACTTTTTAGATGAAGACTATGTAGAAAAAGAAGAATTAAAAAAGGAACTTTCCAAATATAAAAACATACTCGAAAAATTTTTAAATGCACAAAGGGCATTTGATAGCAAAAATTATGAAGAAGCTATTAAATTATACCTCGATATTTTAAACAATGCAATAGATGAATATTCATCAAATTTGATAAAATTTTATCTAGCTAAATCTTATTTAGTTATTAAAGATTACCAAAAGGTTCTTGAAATTTTAGATAAAATATCTTCTTATTTTGAGAAAAATTCCTTCAATGAAACTATGGTAGAAATTCACTACATGAAAGGCTTGTCTTTAGGCAATTTACAAAAATTCCAATCTTCCCTGGAAAATTATTTAAGAGCTTTAGATGGGTTCGAAAAATATTCTTTGAGAAACACTGAATTGAAATCCCGCATACTTTTCAGTATAGCAAGTTTATATAGCAAAATGGGAGAATTTATTAAAGCAAGAGATTATTATATAAAATGTCTTGAGTATTCTACACAAATCAAAGCAGTAGACTTTATTGCTCTTTCCAACAATGGGCTTGGACTTGTAAATTATGAACTTAAACAATACAAAGATGCTTTAAAGTACATAAGGCGTGCCATTTTGATAAGCAAAACATTAAACTTAAAAGAAGATATTGCTAATGAATATAATTACTTAGGATTTGTATATACAGATTTAAAAAAATATGACATTGCAGAGAAATATTTTCTTAAAAGCTATTCATTATACAAAGATTTAGATGACAAAAAAGGAATGGCATATAATTTAACAGAAATAGGAAGAATTTATTATTTAAAAGAAGATTACCAAAAAGCACTTGAGTATTTAAATGAATCATTAGAAATTGTAAAAGAGATAAACGAACAAGAAGAAATAGGAAGAATTCATACAATCCTTGGAAACTTACACTTAAAGCAGGGTCAATTTGAATTAAGTGAAAAAGAACTTTTAAAATCTGTGGAAATACTCAAAAACCTTGGCCTCAAGAAAGACTTGTCCGAAGCCTATAAAGGATTGGGAAATCTGTATATTGCTCTAAATAATACTGAAGAAGCCAAAAAATATTTTAATCAATCGATAGAACTATTGTATGAAAATTTGGCATAAGGAGAAATAGCAATGAACATAGTAGAAAAATTAGGATGTTCGTTTCCTTCCCTTAAACACAAAAATTTCAGATTGTTCTGGTTTGGACAGATGATTTCCCTTATAGGCACGTGGATGCAAAATATAGGCCAGGGTTGGCTAGTTCTCGAATTGACAAATTCTTCCTTTTTATTGGGCCTTGTAAGTGCTGTTCAGTTTTTGCCTGTGATGCTTTTTTCTTTATTTGCAGGCGTTGTAATAGATAGATTTCCAAAAAGAAAATTGATTTTATTTACACAAACAAGTTTTGCAATTTCCGCCTTTATCCTCGCAACTTTGACTGCTCTAAAAATAATAAATTATTGGGAAATATTGGCTTTGGCTTTGTTTAATGGTTTTTTAAGCACGATAGACATGCCAGCAAGACAATCCTTCATAATTGACCTAGTCGGAAAAAAAGACTTGATGAATGCCATTGCTTTAAACTCAGCAGTGTTTAATGCAGCAAGGATAATAGGTCCAGGAATTGCAGGAATATTAATTGGCAAATTGGGATATGCCGTCTGTTTTTACTTGAATTCTGCAAGCTTTATTGCTGTGATAATAGGACTTATATTAATTACAGTAGAAGGTATAACACCAAAAGCTAATGACGGCAAAGCAAAAATCTTTGATGACTTAAGGGACGGATTGAAATACATTAAAAATACCCCTGTTATACTCACTACAATACTCATGATTGCTATTTTAAGCATTTTCTCTCTGAACTTTAACGTATTAGTACCTGTTTTTACTAAAGATGTTCTTCACAGAAAAGCGACAGATTATGGCTTACTAATGTCAGCAATGGGAACAGGAGCGCTGATAGGAGCATTGACGCTAGCTTCGGTAAGTAGAAGAGGAGTAAAGCCTGTCTATCTGTTTGGCGGTAGCATTGGACTTAGTATTTTTCAAATACTTATAGGTATACAAAGTAGTTATTTATTAACAGCTTTACTTTTAGCTTTATCAGGCTGGTTTATGATAACCTTCAACTCTTCTGCCAACACCACAATACAAATTAATACAGCAGATGAATTCAGGGGGAGAGTGATGAGTGTTTATTCTTTGGTTTTTGGTGGAGTAACTCCTATAGGCTCACTATATGCTGGCACACTATCGCAAAAATTTGGCTCTCATATAACTTTTATAGTAAGTGGAATAATCACACTATCGTATACCCTTTATGTCTTATTGTTTCAATATAAAAAAGTTTACGAGACAACGAAGGTGTAATCGTCCTATTCTATTCTTCCTCATAAACCATTTTTGCCAGCGGAAACATTTCTATAGCTCTTGGCATTAAACCTTGAACATAAGCTATTAATATCCCATAGTTTACTATTGGAATGTTTTTGCTTTTTGCATATGAAATTCTGTACATCATTTCCCTTCTGTTCAACATACATGCTCCACAATGTACAATCAAGCTATATTCTTCGAGATTGTCTGGAAAAGTTATACCACTTGACCACTCAAATTGTATGTCTCCTCCAACAATCTGGCGAATCCATCTGGGTATTTTTACTTTTCCTATATCATCAGGCTGCCTGTGATGTGTACATCCTTCAGCAATGAGGACTTTATCACCAGGTTTTAGTTTTTTTATTGCTTTTACACCTCTTACAAGTTCCTCCAAATCACCTTTATATCGTGCAAAAAGAATAGAAAAAGATGTAAGCGGTATATCTTTAGGCGTATCAGCGCTAACTTTCAAAAAAGCCTGAGAATCTGTAATAACTAATGATGGCTTTTTCCCTAGATTTTGAAGTGTTTCTTTTAACTCATGCTCTTTTGTGACAATGGCCATCGCATCATTGTCAAGAATATCTCTTATTGTTTGTTGTTGGGGAAGTATAAGTCTTCCTTTGGGAGCAGCTTTATCTATAGGAATAACAAGAACTACAAAGTCTCCAGGTTTTATGAGATCACCCACAATCGAAAGTTCCCTGTCGTCATATGGTGCTTTTTTTATTAACATCATTTTTAGGGCTTCAATTCCATGTTTTTTTAAAGCAGAAACTTCAATAAGCTCTAGTTTTAATCTTTCTTCCCATTTTCTCTTATCTTCCTCAGAATATTGTGACAAATCTTTTTTATTTATTACCCCTACAACTGGAATATTTTTATCTCTAATGACTTTCAAAACATTTTCTTCGAACTCTGAAAGCCCTATAGTGCCATCTATGACAAGAATTGCAAGGTCTGTTCTGTTTAAAACTTCATAGGTTTTTTTTACTCTAAGTTCCCCTAACTCTCCCGTATCATCAAGTCCAGCAGTATCGATGATTACAACTGGTCCTATTGGAAGTATTTCCATTGCTTTCGACACAGGATCAGTAGTAGTACCTGCAACATCAGATACAAGGGCTACTTCCTGGTTTGTAAGAGCATTTATAAGGCTTGATTTTCCTGCATTTCTCCTGCCAAAAATAGCTATGTGAAGCCTGGAAGAAACAGGTGTCGTGTTCATAATCGTTTTTCTCCTTTCAATTTCCTTTTTCCTGGTATTCCTGGCTTTGTCATTTCATAAGGGTTAAATATTATATTAAGTTCCTCCTCTGTAAAGAGTCCAGCCTCTAACACAACTTCCCTTATGGTTTTTCCTTTTTCTTTAGCCATTTTTGCAATTTCTGTTGCCTTTTCATACCCAAGGTAAGGAACTAGCACAGTTGCATATGAATAGCTTTTTTCAATAGTTTCTTTTAAGTAATCTTTATTCGCAGTTATTCCCTTAATGCATTTATCTATAAATATTCTTATAGCATTTCTTAATAGATCTATCTGCATAAAAAGATTATATGCAATCTGAGGCAATGTGAAATTAAGCTCAAATTCACCTGCTTGGACACATAAAGTTATTGCATGGTCACATGCTATAACTTGAAACGCTGCCTGCTTTACAGCCTCAGGTATAACAGGATTAACCTTACCAGGCATAATCGATGAACCTGCCTGTACTTCTGGTATATTAATCTCCATGAGTCCACATTTAGGTCCAGACGACATAAGTCTTATATCATTTGATATTTTTATAAGGTTTGTGGCTGCCGCTTTTAAAAGCCCAGATACCTCAACAAAAACATCATTGTTCTGGGTAGGGTCCATCATATATTCCGCTCTTGCAAGTCCTAGTCCTGTTATTTCTCTTAATATTTCTATAACTGAGAATATATACTTTAGCTCGGCATTTACTCCTGTCCCAACAGCAGTACCGCCAATGTTTACCTGTCTCAACCTTTCTTCAACTTTATATATCCTCCATCTGTCCCTTGCAACTGCTTGTGCATATGCACCGAATTCCTGCCCAAGCATAACAGGAAGAGCATCCTGTAACTCGGTTCGTCCCATTTTACATACATCAGAAAACTCTTCTTCTTTTTCTTGAAGCACACTTTGAAGCTCAGCTAGATCTTCACTCAAGGGCTTTAAAAGACGTATTGCTGCAATCCTCACCGCTGTCGGGAAAACATCATTTGTAGATTGACTCAAGTTTACATGTTCCAGTGGATGTACAATAGAATAGTCCCCTTTACTACCCCCCAGTAATTCTATTGCCCTATTTGCAATAACTTCGTTAGCATTCATATTAGAAGAAGTACCTGCACCTCCCTGGAGGGCATCAACAATAAATTGATCATGGTATTTACCTGATATTATCTCATCACAAGCTAAAATTATTGCCTTCGCTCTTCTTTCATCAAGCAAACCAGCTTTCATATTTGCAATTGCTGCAGCTTTTTTAACCATCGCAAGCGATATAATAAGTTCTCTATGAATCTTTTGCCCTGATATATTAAAATTTTCATAAGCTCTTAATGTATGTATGCCATAATAAGCATCAACTGGAACCTCTTTTTGCCCTAACAAATCATGCTCAATTCTATATTTCATAAAAATTGCCTCCACTTTTTATATATAAATCATCATTATAATCAATAATACATAAACGTTAGATTGTCAACAATTTATCGATATTTAATAGGCAAACTTACAGTAAAAACATTACTTTTGTGTATTTGGCTTTCAACGGTTATAGTTTTACTATAGTCGCCTTTTTCACCATGTTAAGAGATTTTGTAAGTACCTTATATTATCATACTTTTATAAAAATTAACAAATACATTCTTTATTTTTCCGATATTGCTATTTAATAAAAAATTTCTTTTCCCTCTTGAAATCCAAAAAATTTTAATGTATTATAAATATAAAGGATAATATATTTCCATTGAAATATATTATCTAAAGCAAATTAATTCTAATTGCACAGTTTTACATAATTTAAAGGAGGAATCAAAATGGCTGACTTATATGGTGTTTACAAATGCGAAAAGTGTGGAAATATTGTAGAAGTGCTTCATGAAGGAGCTGGTACCTTAGTGTGTTGTGGTGAACCAATGGTTAAAATGCAAGAAAAAACAGGAGATGCAGGCACAGAAAAGCACACACCGGTAATTGAAAGAAATGGGAATCTCGTAACGGTTAAGGTAGGAAGTGTACCACACCCAATGGAAGAAAAACACTGGATTGAATGGATTTCTCTCTTAGCTGGTGGCACATACATGAGAAAAGTGCTAAAACCAGGTGAAAAGCCAGAAGCAGTTTTTGTGACAGATGCAAAAGACTTAAAAGCATGGTCCTATTGCAATTTGCACGGCTTATGGAAATCTGAGTAAAAATAAGGGCGAAAAGCCCTTATTTTTACTCTCTAACTTATACCTTTTCTAACTCTTTTCCATTTCTCCATTAAATTATTTTGCGTTTTTCAAAGCCTCTGTAGCTAACTCTTTGAAAGTTTGTGATGTGTGTGTAGCTCCTGTAACTGTATCTACTTTAGTAGGGTCTTGCTTTTCTACTAGTTGCTGTTCCAACTTTTCATATGCCTCTTTAGGCGTGATATTAACCTTTGCCTTCATATTTTCAGCATATTGTTGATCATCTCTCTTTAATTGACCATCTTTGTTAACTTCATTGTAAGTTACAGAGGCTATCTTGCCATCCTTTACAGTTACTTCTATTTGTCCTTTCCAACCATGTTCGTCAAAATCGGGTTGTTCTGCTGTGTAAGTACCATCTTTGTAACCACCACTTGCTGTTTTTGAAGAACAGCCGCTCATAACAAACAATACCAACAATCCTACTAGCGCAACAGTCAAAATTCTTTTCATAAAATTTACACCTCTCCTTACATATAAATTTTATAGCCTACGAATATTATAACATCCCGTTAAAATAATATCAATTACAAACAAAAAACTTATGTTCATTTTGGTAAAACTTTTAAATTCTCCTTCTTAATTTTATATATTACAATTTTAAGAGCGCAGCTATAATCATTGAAAATCCTGTTATTTGATATATCTTCACAGTATTAGCATTCGCTTTTATTAATCTAGGTATATTGTCATAATACTTGCGAGCAATTTTTACAGATTGTACTGCTAAAGGTAGCGTTACAAAAGATAATAACCATAGAATATTTTTAGTAACAATAGCTATTACAATAAAAGACAAGTATGCTGCCCCATAAAGCGCTGCATATACAATTACACCTTTCTCTTTTCCAATTCGTACCAATAAATTATATTTATGACCCTTAAGGTCTGCCTCATAATCAGGATACTGATTTATCCAGAGGACATTAGTTATCAAAAATCCTATCGGTAATGAAAGTAATAAAATATCTCGACTTATGTGATGAGTCAAAACCAAGTACATACCTGTCATTATTAAAGGTCCAAAAGTTACTCCAACTGCTATTTCTCCAAGACCTATATAACTAAATTTAAAAGGAGGTAAACTATAAAAAATTGATATTAAAATTCCTAATAAGCCAATTATTAATACTAAAGGTTCTCGAAAAATCACAATAATTAAACCTATTAAGCAAGCACCAAGCATAGTTAAAACTGCGATAATTATTGTCTCTTTAACTGTAAGTTTACCTTCAACAATTGTCTTTTTTCCCCCACTAAAAGGAGTCCTTTTATCAGGAGTCACAAATGTATCTACTCCCGATTTATAATCAATAAATTCATTAACAGCATTTTTTCCGATTTCAATAAGGTAAATACCTATTACAGATATAAAAAACCATAAAAAATCAAATTTACCCGTTTTTCTATAAGCATAAGATGCTGCAACAAACATAGGAACCGTAGAAGCTACCCATATCTTAGGGTCTGCTAATTGCCAAAATCCCCTCCAAATCCTCCAAAATTCTGATTTGTTCATCATGTTTCCCTCCTGCAGAAATTATTTAGTCATTAAAACGTACTCAGGATCAGTGATTTTAAAGTTGCTTTTCAGGCCAGAGGTTATATATACTTTTTTATCATCTGTAACAAATACAGCTTGTACTTCCGGTAAACTTTCTGCCAGTTTCAAACCTTCTTCTAACCCCATGACAAAAATTTTTGAAAGAGCATCACCAGCAATAGAAGTCTCAGCTATTATTGTCACACTGTACAAGTGACTGTCTGCAGGATAACCTGTAAAAGGATTCAGTATGTGATGATATAACTTCCCATCTTTTTCAAAATACCTTTCATATACCCCCGAAGTAACAACTGCTTTATTTGAAACCTCTATTATGCCCAAATATTCGCCCCTTGGTTTAAAAGGCGTTTGAATACCTATGCGCCAGTTACCGCCAGCAGGTTTTGTTCCTATTGCAATGACATCCCCACCCAAATTAATTATGGCGTGTTTTACACCTTCTTTTTTCAAAACTTGTGCTACTTTATCTGCCGCATATCCTTTGGCAATACCTCCTAAATCTATACTCATACCCTTATTTTTCAGCATAATAGTCCTATTCTTTTCGTCCAATATTATATCCTTATAATTTACAAGAGGAAGTTTTTCTTTTATTTCTTCAGGGGAAGGTATTCTGGCCTTATCAGTTCCTATATTCCAAAGTTTTACTATAGGTCCTACTGTAATATCAAAATACCCCTTTTCAACATCAGAAAAATGTACTGCTTGCTGTATTACATAAAAGGTATCGGCCGAAACCTTAACAGGTCTAATACCTGCATTCTCATTAATTTGACTTATTTCACTATCCTTTATGGTAACACTCATCTTTTCTTCTACATCTTTTATAGCTTTAAATCCCTCATCTAAAACTTTTTTTGGCACATTATCGTATATGCTTATTGTACAATAGGTATCTAAAGCAAATTGTGTATCAGATATAGGTTGTGAATTTTTATTTGAACACCCAGAAAATACACCAGCAACAGTAAAAATTAAAAGAAAAATTGCAACAAAAGTTATTAATTTTTTCATCCAATAATCTCCTCCAAAAAGATGTTACATCTTTTAATTAATAATTCCTATATAAAAGTTTACCAGTAACTTCTATTAAAACTTGTTTAGGTGGAGAGTCTTTCAACATAGAGATTTTATCAAAAGCCTTTTCAGTATATTTTTGTGCCAGCATTTTTGACTTATCTATCCCGCCATTTTGCTGAACAAATTCAATTATTTGTTGGATGTCATCATCAGAATAACTTTCTTTTTTAAGTAATTCTAATATTTTTTTATCTTTATTCTTATCCAGCGAATAGATTAAAGGCAGAGTAAAAACCCCTTCTTTTATATCATTGCCCAGAGATTTTCCAACTACAGCCTCTTGACCAGTGTAATCTAAAATATCGTCTATAATTTGAAAAGCCATGCCAATATTGTAGCCTATACTTCCCAATGCTTTAGCCAAGCTTTCGTCACACTTGCTTTCATAAGCCCCAACATAAAAGCTTAAAGCAAAAAGAGCAGCAGTTTTCGCAGCTATTCGCCTCAAATAATCATTTATCGTAATGTAGATATTGTGACGACTCTCAAATTGTCCAATTTCACCTTTGCATATCTTTGAGACCACTTTTGACACTTTTTTTAGATTACTAACAGTAATATTATCTGATAACAACAAAAAACTCTCAGAAAAAAGGAAATCTCCTATAAATACAGCATAATCTTTTCCATATTCTGCTTGGATAGTGGGCTTGCTTCGCCTTATCAAAGCATTATCAATTATATCATCATGTACCAAAGTCGCCATGTGGAGCATTTCTATAGCAGCTGCTAAAGGCAATATTTTCTCTCTATCGTATTCTCCGAATTTCCCGGCTAAAATTACAAAAGCGGGTCTGAGCATTTTACCACTATTGTAGATCATATCTAACAATATATTTCTGATTGATTTGTTAGAGTTTTTAATACGCTTTTCCATTATTTTTATAACTTCAGTAAGCTCACTTTTTATCTCTAAATTTTTATCCCAAAATTTATCCATCTAACCACCTTGATCAATGTAAATTTAAATTTTTTAATTTTCTCCAATGTTTTAAAACAAATTTCGCAGTAAGTCCCACAAAAACGCCAGTTCCTATTCCAGCTATCATCAAAATAGGTAAATACACCATTATATTAATATTTTGCACTACAAGAGAGGCTACCAACATTTGCCCAATGTTGTGAAATACAGCACCTATAACACTTACACCAACTTCACTTATGTTTTCTTTACCTATACTCTTGGCAAAATACATAGCAAAAAGGCTTAATACTCCCCCTCCTATGCTATAAAAAAAAGTAGAAGGTAAAGAAGCAAAAAGAGTTGCTAACAATATTCTCACAAATAGCACAATAAACGTATCAAAGAATCCAAACAAATACAAAGATATGACCGTAATTATATTAGCAAGTCCTAATTTAGCACCGGGAGCAACAAAAGGAACAGGTAGCATTCCTTCTATAATATATAAGATTAGAGAATTAGTAGCAAGTATTGCGAGAAAAACCATTCTATGAGTCTTCGACATAGTTGTAGACTCAATAGACAACTTGGTCGACTTCGGCATTTTTAACACCTCGTATCTCTACAACCATTCTAAATGGCAAACATACTATACTTTGCCCCGGTTTATCAATAAATCCTTCTTTTATACAAATTTTGTCTGGACATTCAGCATAAATAACCTGTATCCCACCATTTTTAACCAACAATACATTTTTTCCATACTTTGTAACTATAGGTATCTCTTCTCGATAATTTACATCCTCCAATGATACCTCTTTATATATCTTTCCGTCTACCATTATTACCGCATATTTGTGGTGATAATGTTGGGTTGTTGATATTTTATAAAATACCAACAACCCAATAGCTAAAACAACTACAAAAAGCATAATTAAGATATCGCCTTTTTTCACACTAAATAACCCTCTTCCATCCCATCAACTGATATAAAGATACATTTTTCGTGCAAAATAAGTCTTTTTCCACCAATTCTTTATCCAAGGTATCACGTAATAATCTAGTCCAAAAGCTCTTCCTGCCCCTCCCATTAAAGCTATAGCTGCAAATATATACCATAATATAGACTTATCTGCCATCGCAGACAGTATAAAATTAAGTGCTAAGAATATAGAACCAGCTGATGCGAGAAAAGTAAACAAACCTGCTATTAATGCCAAGCCTATTGCTACTTCTGCAAGCACTACCATTGCTTGGAATAAGAAGGCATGAGGCACCACAAAAGTATCCATAAACCATTTGTAAAAAGCTGGAGGTTCTTTTAACAAAGGTTGCAAGGTCTGAACAGGAGTAGCAGTAGTAGTAGCATTAGCAGTGGCACCAGATACATCAGAAGTAGTTATAATAAATATCTTCGAAGGATCAAGCCATCCTTGCTGTATTTTGTTTATCCCTTCTATGAGCCACAAAGCTCCCACATATATCCTTAAAAGGACAAGCCAAAATACAGGAATATGGGCAGCAATATGCCCTCCCAATATTGAACGATTGTTTTTAATTTCAAAGAACTCATGATAAATGTATGATAGCACTGCATTAAAACCTGCTACACCAAAAAGATAATGGATATTTACAAGGTGTTTCATTGCCATAGCTAAAAAACCTGTCAAAGACACACCCATAATTTCAGCCACTGCATACCTGCTTCCTATAGAAACCATAAAACCATGATATTTTGGCTTAAAAGGTTGTTTCTCTCCTCCTTTTATATCAGCTACTATATTGTATACTACAGTTTCGGCAGACTGCAAGGCAGTCTCTACAACTTGTGGAATAGGTTTACCATCTATCTCATAATAAGCCAGATCTCCAATCACATAAATGTTTTCTTTGTTTACTGCTTGCATGTATTCATTTGTCTGAATTCTAGATCTTCTACCTAGCTCTAAACCAAAATTCTCAGCACATTTATTTCCCTGAACTCCACAAGTCCAGATAAGAGTCTTTGTTTCGATTTTTCTGCCGTCTTTTAAAACTATATAATCTTTTGCTACTTCCACTATAGGAGCATTTGTTAAAACTTCTACACCTTTTTTAGCCAAAAATCTGGTAGCTTTTTTAGCTAATTTCGCATTTAAATTAGGAAGTATGGTATTCAAGGCTTCTACTACCATAATTTTAACATCCTTGTAATCCAGATGATATTTATCGCACAAACTTTTCGCCCATTCCATCAATTCACCTGCAGTTTCAATTCCCGTAAACCCTGCGCCAGCTACTACAAACGTAAGCATTTTTCTTTTCTTTCCTGGATTACTTTCAACGCTGGCTTTTCTAAACATCTCCTCAATATGTTCTTTTGTCTTAATAGCGGCTTCTAACGTCCCTACTGTAAATCCATACTCAAATACACCAGGTACGCCAAAATCACATGGCTCACTTCCAATTCCTAAAATCAAATAATCATAGTGATATTCCCCATCTTTTCCAATTACTCTGTTTGTTTCATAATCAATCTTTTCCACTTCATCTATTATCACTTTTACCTTTTTATTTGCAAAAATTTTGTGTAAATACACGCGGACACTATCAGGTTCTATCCTGGAGCCGGCTACTTCATGTAAATCTGTTAACAATGTATGATAAGGTTTTTTGTCAATAAGAATTATTTCTATATTGCTGTCATTTTTAAATTTTTTGTGTAGTAATTTAGCGGCATGTACACCCCCATACCCGGCCCCAACAATGACAATTCTTTTATGCTCACTCATACAAAACACCTCTCGTTTGATACAATTATAACAACATTCTTTCTATAATATTTTACTAAACAAATTGTAGTTTGTCTATAGTTTGACAACGAAAACATTATCTTAATGTTCTTTTAAAAAATTTTAAAGGGATATACTTTATAAAAGTATACCCTCATATGGTATAGTATCTTTCTGCACTCTTACCACTATCAACTCTTAAAACATCTTTTTCAAAAAATGCTTAATTTTAAACCACTATTAAAGTAATTTATTACTCATCTTGATCAAGTAGAACAGCCAATACAAAAGTGCTTCGCGGCAATTCTACAACAAGCATAAAGATAAGCTGCAAGTTACTTCCTTATCAATATTTTAAGAATTCCCTTGAACCTTTCCTTGTTTAGCTACCAATTCTTTCTTCTCTTTTACCTTCTCTTCATCGGCAAGATAATAATGCTTTATAGGCTTTAAATCACCATCAAGCTCATAAACTAGTGGAATCCCTGTAGGAATGTTTAGCTCCATTATCTCTTCATTTGAAAGATTGTCAAGGTATTTTACAAGCCCTCTCAAACTATTTCCATGAGCAACTATTAGTACTTTTTTACCTGATTTTATAGTCGGTGCAATTGTGGACTCCCAATAGGAAGTAACTCTGTTAATTGTATCAATCAAATTTTCAGTAAGGGGAATTTCTTCTTCAGAAAGGTCAGCATGTCAAAACCGGGATACCTCGGGTCATCTTTTTCTAAGGCGGGAGGCCTTACATCAGCAGACCTTCTCCATATTTTTACCTGCTCTTCTCCGTATTTTTTGGCAGTTTCAGCTTTATTGAGCCCTTGCAGTGCTCCATAATGCCTTTCATTGAGCCTCCATGATTTATAAACCGGTATCCACATCAAATCTAATTCGTCAAGAACAATCCATAAAGTTCTTATAGCTCTTTTTAAAACCGAAGTAAAAGCGCAGTCAAAAATATATCCTTCTGCCTTTAAAGTCTTGCCGCTTTCCCGAGCTTCTTCAATTCCCTTTGGAGATAAATCAACATCCGTCCAGCCAGTAAACCTGTTTTCCATATTCCACAGGCTTTCTCCGTGTCTTAGCAAAACAACTTTATACATATTTTATCCCCACCTTTCATATTTACAAACATTTTCTGTCTTTTCCCACTCTATCCTGTTTTCTTAATTATATCTCAATTATCAAGTAATTACAACGAAATAATAATTATTCTTATTTAAGATTTATATGTATCCGCTAATCTATCTTTAAAAAGTAATAGTTATTTACATAATTTTCTTACAAGATAATAGGTATTGCCAGATTATTTTAGTTTGACAATTAAACCTAGCAATTAAAAGCTTGATCTTGTAGTATAATGATAATATGAGGAAAATAAATATTCATTCATTTTATGCTTTGGGAGGGATTTTATTGAATAAAGGTAAAAGTATAACATTAAATACCTTAATACATTGGGAAGAATTTCGTAAGCGCATTATAGTTGAAGGCATTATAACAGGTTTTCTTGTGGGATTGATTATTGCTATTTTAAGATATATTCTTGAAAAAACAAATATTCTTGTAATAACTGTATACAAAATTCTTCATACAAATCCTTACTTATTAACTGCTTGGATAATTTTCCTTTCTCTAATAGGCTTATTATTGGGGATAATAGTGAAAAAAGAACCTATGATAAGCGGTAGCGGTATACCTCAAGTTGAAGGCATGATTATCGGTTATATAAAAGTTAATTGGTTACGAGTTTTACTGTTAAAGCTCATAGGTACTATTTTAGCGATAGGTGCAGGACTTTCTTTAGGACGCGAAGGTCCATGTGTACAAATTGGTTCTTCAATTGGTCAGGGAATAAGTAGGTTATTTGGTAGATTTAGAGTTGAAGAAAAATACCTTATTACATGCGGTGCTAGTGCAGGGCTTGCAGCAGCTTTTAACGCACCACTTGCAGGAGTCATTTTTGCATTAGAAGAACTTCATAAAAATTTCTCCCCATTAGTACTTATATCTGCTATGGTTTCATCACTTACATCAACTTTTGTAGCTGGTAAGTTGTTAGGTATTAAACCTATTTTTAATTTCAAAAATCTTGCTGTAATGCCGCTTAATAATTATCTTTATCTTATTCTACTTGGAATCATTATTGGTTTATGTGGAATCGTATTTAATAAAACTCTCTCAAAAACTCAAGATATATACAACATGTTAAAAATAAAATCATATATGAAACCAATACTACCTCTTGTTATATCTGTTGCAGTTGGGCTATGGGTACCTATGGCAATTGGCGGCGGTGAAGGTCTTGTCGATACATTAAGTAAAAATAGTTTTAGCTTAAAATTTCTAATTTTGCTATTGATTGTTAAGTTTTTATTCACTATGGTAAGCTACGGTTCAGGTGTACCAGGAGGTATTTTTATGCCCCTCCTTATAATAGGTTCTTTGATTGGCAATATATACGGAACTGTAATAATTAATATAATGCATTTAAACCCCATTTACATCAAAGATTTTATCGTATTTGCTATGGCAGGATATTTTGCTGCAATAGTCAGAGCGCCCATAACAGGGAGTTTGCTGGTAACAGAAATGACCGGTTCATTCAGCCATTTGTTGGCCTTAAGCACTGTTTCTATAACAGCATACCTTTCATCAGATTTGTTCTCAAATATGCCGATTTACGAATCTCTGTTAGAACGTCTGCCAATAAAGAAAAAGCAAAAATCTATTACCGCCAATAAAAAAAGAAAGACGATCTTCGAAATGCCTGTTTGTGTAGGCTCAAGTTTAGATGGCAAAAAATTAAAGAATATTAGTTTGCCCCAAAATTGCTTACTTGTTGGTATAAAGAGGGGAACATACGAGTTAATCCCAAAGGGAAATACGAAAATTCTAGCCGGCGATTATCTGATAGTCCTTGCAGATGAAGATAAGGCTACGGAAATTAGAGAAATTTTGTTGAATATGACTCAAAGGTAAACAATAACTACTATTCCTTCAGGAAGTATAACAAATTCTGGAAATAATTTTAATTTAATTAAAGAATATTTAAGTATTCAAAAATTCATGATCTAAAATTTGGTATCAACTCATATGAATTTCAAATGTAGAAAAAGGGAATTATTATTCACAGTACTATAAAGATTAAAAGAGTATTAATAAAGGAACACGGACATTTTCCGTGCTCCTGAGACATAATGGTAGAAAACATGCGGTCTAAAATGCGATTAGGTTTACGAATTTGACAATGACCTTCTAGAAGACAAGAATATTTTGCTTATCTCCGCAGCGGCGAAGGGTATCAAACCGAATATGATGACAATATCCATTTCGTAGAATGATAGGTACGTCGTGTCAAAGATAGTTCTCAAGAACGGTACGTAGATTACAGCCATCAGTAGGATTAGTGAAATAAATGTTCCCCACAGCATAAAGCGGTTGGTAAAAAATCCAATTTTGAATACTGAATGAGTCTCAGAACGTGCCGAGAAAGCCCGCAAGATTTCGCTAAAAATTAGCGTAGCAAAGGCAAAAGTCCTTGCCTTTTCGATACTGTCGGTATATTTTAATGTAAAAACGAATATTCCAAGTACAGAAATAGTCATAAAAATGCTTTGTATCGCAATTTGCCGCCTCATACGAGTATCTATTATAGGTTCTTCTGGTTTCCTGGGAGGCTGTTGCATTATATCCGGTTCCTTCTTTTCCATACCTAGAGCCAGAGCCGGAAATGCATCTGTGAGCACGTTTATCCACAAAAGCTGAATGGGCTTAAGCGGTATAGGCAATCCCACCAGCATAGAGATAAAGATAATGAGGATTTCCGCAATATTGCAAGAAAGCAGAAAGAATATAAATTTACGGATGTTGGAATAAATAACCCTACCCTCCTCCACTGCAGAAACTATACTAGCGAAATTATCGTCCACCAGAATCATATCAGCGGTTTCTTTGGCAACATCAGTACCAGTAATCCCCATTGCCACACCTATATCAGCTTTTTTCAAAGCTGGAGCATCATTGACACCATCTCCTGTCATAGCTACGACATGACCGTTATTTTTTATGGCTTCCACAATTCTGAGTTTATGGACTGGCGATACTCTCGCATAAACTGATACCTCCCTGGACTTTTGGAACAGCTCTTCATCGTTTATGGAGTCAAGTTCACTACCTGTCAGTACACCCGCCTCGTTCTCAATTAGGCCTAGATCCTTTGCTATAGCAACCGCGGTGTCTCTGTGATCGCCGGTAATCATTATAGGACGTATACCTGCCATTTTACATGTTTTTATTGCTTCTACGGCCTCAGGTCGAGGAGGATCGATCATGCCTATCAAACCAACGAATACAAAATCTTTTTCAACATCTTCCGCCTTTAGTTCCTGTGGCAAATCATCCAGAGGCCTGTAAGCCAAAGCAAGCACCCTGAGAGCCTGAGACGCCATGGCTTTATTGGCCGCAATTATAGCTTCTATATCCTCCTGTGTTAGAGGTACCTCCTGACCAGCTTTGTAAATATAACTTGAAAGACTTAAGAGGACATCCGGTGCCCCTTTTGTATATGCTATGTATTTTCCGTAAAAAGGATGAATTGTCGTCATAAGCTTTCTATCAGAATCAAAAGGAATCTCGTTAAGTCGAGGTTGTACCTTCTCCAGGTCTTCCACGAAAATTCCAGCTTTAGCAGCAGCAACGACAAGAGCTCCCTCAGTTGGATCACCAAGAATTCTCCAGGATTTTTGACCTCCGTGTTCGGTTCCGCTTTCTTCCAGCCTAGAATCGTTACACAGAGCTCCAATTTTTAAGAGCAGTTCTAAACATGTATCAGATCTTGGATCGATTTTGGTACCGTCCAGGTAAAATTCTCCGTAAGGCTTGTAGCCTTCACCGCTAATAGAAAAAAATTGGCCATTCGTAAAAATTTTTGTTGCAGTCATCTGGTTCTGGGTGAGAGTACCCGTTTTGTCAGAACATATAACAGTAGTACTCCCAAGAGTTTCCACAGCGTGTAGTTTTTTTACGAGTGCATTCCGTTTTACCATACGCTGCATGCCGAGGGCTAAGACTATTGTTACTATTGCAGGAAGACCTTCGGGTATAGCTGCTACCGCAAGGCTGACGGCAGTCATAAACATCTCTAAAAATTGGATGCCTCTCAAAAGCCCCAATAAAAAGACAACGCCACATATTACAAGGCTAGCAGTTCCGAGGATTTTACCTGTTTCTTCTAGTTTTTTCTGAAGAGGTGTGACTTCATCCTGGTAAGACTCGAGCATTTCAGCTATCATACCTATTTCAGTCTTCATACCCGTCGATACCACTATACCTTTGCCCCTGCCATAAGTAACGACGGTGCCCATAAAAGCAGAATTGGTCCTGTCTCCAAGTGGCATCTCTTCGTTGAAGACTATATCGGCGTTTTTTTCAACAGGCACCGATTCACCCGTCAGCGCTGACTCGTCGATTTTCAGATTTACACTTTCCACCAATCGCAAATCTGCTGGCACGTAGTTTCCAGCTTCCAGCAAAACTATGTCCCCTGGAACCAGTTCACGAGCAGGGATAACCTGGACCGTGCCATCTCTTATAACCCGCGCCTCAGGAGCTGCCATCTTCTTTAAAGCATCTAGGGCTTTATTCGCCCTATATTCCTGTATTACACCTAGTATCGCATTTAAAATAACTATCATTATAATTACAGCCGAATCGATTACTTCGCCCACCAGCATAGATACCAAACTAGCAATGATAAGTATAATTACTAGGAAATCCTTGAATTGACTCAAAAACATTTCAAACAAAGTCAGCCCTCTTTTGCCCACAAGTTCATTGTAGCCTTGTTCCTTAAGCCTTTGTCGGGCAACATCGGATGAAAGTCCCTTTGACAAATGAGTGCTAAGTAATTCGGCAATATCCGTTGCATGTAGGGTATACCATTTTTTATTCTCCAATAGCGACCCTCCCTTATTATATCTACATTTTAGGTCTTTGCAGAATCCCAAAATCCTTATGGATTAAGGGATTCTGCTATAT
>NZ_JAFCAC010000069.1:0-8551 GCF_018588165.1 Thermoanaerobacter sp. CM-CNRG TB177 | reverse complement strand
TAACGGTGAGGTCAGTTATAAAAATTTTTTTCCTACAAAATCTTGACACAGACTTAAAGATAATTGTGATTGACAGCTAATAATAGTATAATGTATAATAACAAGTAAAATGATGGATAAATGCGATGACCAGGAGAGTAGCAATAGCAGGTATACAGGGAGAAGATACCGCGACTGAGAGTATCTTTATACTTATGCTATTGTGAAGGACACCTGTGAGCAGACCAGTCGACAAGGTAGGCTGTGTCCGTGAACCTGCGTTAAAGGAATGAGTCCAAATCAGGGTGGCACCACGGGATTTAACCTCTCGTCCCTGCAAATTGTTGCAGACGAGGGGTTTTTAAATGTGTAAAGTTATTACAAAATGCAAAAGGAGTTGGTGAAATGCTTACAAAAGCTCCAAGAGGGACAAAGGATATTCTTCCTTCAGAGTCTTATAAATGGCAGTATGTAGAAGAGCTTATAAGGAAGATATGCGATGATTATGGCTTTAGGGAAATAAGAACCCCCGGTTTTGAACATACAGAGTTATTTTTAAGGGGAGTAGGGGAATCAACTGATATCGTGAGAAAAGAGATGTATACTTTTACGGACAAAGGCGGAAGAAGTATTACTTTAAAACCTGAAGGTACTTCTCCGGCTGTAAGAGCATTTATAGAGCACAATTTATATGCGGAGGCGCAGCCAACGAAGTTGTATTATATAACTCCTGTTTACAGATATGAAAGGCCTCAGTCTGGAAGGCTAAGAGAACATCACCAATTTGGAGTAGAAATATTTGGTGCTAAAAGCGCTTCTGCGGATGCGGAAGTTATAAGTGTTGCTATAACGCTTTTAAAAAAGTTGGGACTTAATAATTTGGAGCTTAGAATAAACAGTGTTGGGTGTTCTGCTTGTAGAAAAAATTATAATAAAGTGCTTAAGGATTTTTTAAAGGACAATTTGAAGTATTTGTGTGATGACTGTAAAGTCAGATATGAGATAAATCCTTTGAGAGTATTAGACTGTAAAGTTGAAAGTTGTCAGAGGATAACCAAAGATGCGCCTCTTATTACAGATTATTTGTGTGATGATTGCAAAAATCATTTTGAAGAACTACAAAAATATTTAGATGTAATGGGCTATAATTATATAATTGACCCCAGAATTGTGAGAGGACTTGATTATTATACCAAAACTGCCTTTGAAATAATTTCAAAAGACATCGGAGCTCAAGGAACCGTATGCGGTGGAGGAAGATATGATGGTCTTATAGAAGAATGCGGAGGGCCTTCTATGCCAGGAGTAGGTTTTGGAATGGGACTAGAAAGACTTTTGCTTACTTTGGAGCAAAAGGGTATTGAGATTTCAAAACCTAAAGACGTAGATTTGTTCATAGCTTATGTTGGAGAAGAAGCAAAATTATTTACTTTTGCTCTTGCTAATAAACTGCGATTTAATGGATTAAAAGTAGAAAGAGACAACATGGATAGAAGTTTAAAAGCACAAATGAAGTATGCCAATAAGCTTAATGCGAAATTTGCTATTGTAATAGGAGAAGAAGAGATGAAGGAAAACAAAGTTAAATTAAAAGATATGAGAGATGGAAGCGAAGTAGAAATATCCATTGATGAAATAGAACAAAGGATAAAAAATATATAAAATGGAGGGAGTAAAATGGGAGAACAATTAAAAGGACTTAAAAGGACTCACATGTGTGGAGAATTGACAGTGGAAGATGTCGATAAATCTGTTGTAGTTATGGGATGGGTACAAAGAAGAAGAGACCATGGAGGCTTAGTGTTTATAGATTTAAGAGATAGAACAGGTATTGTACAGGTGGTTTTTAACAATGAGGTTTCTTCCGAAGCTTTTGAAAAAGTACAGGGTGTGAGGAGTGAATATGTACTAGCAATAGAAGGAAAAGTGGTAAAAAGGGCACCTGAAAATGTAAATCCTAAAATTGCTACAGGGGAAATTGAAATATATGCCAATACCTTAAAAATTTTAAGCAAATCAGAAACTCCGCCTTTTCCAATAGAAGATAGAAGCAATGTCTCAGAGGCTATAAGGCTAAAATACAGATATTTAGATTTGCGAAGACCTTCAATGCAAAAGAATTTAATGACTCGGTTTAAAATAACTAAAGTTGTTCGTGATTTTTTGAATAAAAACGGTTTTATAGAGATAGAAACGCCTCTTTTAATTAAAAGTACGCCAGAAGGTGCAAGAGATTACCTTGTGCCAAGCAGAATTTATCCGGGCAAATTTTATGCTTTACCTCAATCTCCTCAAATATTCAAACAACTTCTTATGATTTCTGGATTTGATAAGTACTACCAAATAGCCAAATGTTTAAGAGACGAGGATTTGAGGGCAGATAGGCAACCAGAGTTTACACAAATAGATATAGAAATGTCTTTTGTAGAGGTAGATGATGTTTTAGAAATTAATGAAAAGATGATTGCGCAGATTTTTAAAGAGACTTTAGGCATTGATGTGCCAATTCCTTTTAAAAGATTATCCTATCAAGAAGCCATGGAAAGGTTTGGGACAGATAAACCAGACTTAAGATTTGGGATGGAACTTAAAGATTTGTCAGACATAGTATCTCGATCTGAATTTAATGTATTTAAGACTGCTTTAAAAAATAGCGGATCTGTGAGAGGCATAAATGTAAAAAGTGCTGCTTCTATGCCAAGAAGACAGTTAGATGAATTGGTGGAGCTTGCAAAAACTTATGGAGCTAAAGGACTTTTATGGATGCAAGTTTTTGAAAATGAAGTGAAATCCCCTGCTACTAAATTTTTAAGTGAAAAAGAAATAGAAAAGATACTTGAAAGACTTGAAGCAGAAACAGGAGATTTACTACTGATTGTGGCAGATAAAGATGAGATAGTTTTTGATACTTTAGGTCATTTGAGATTAGAGCTTGGAAAGAGACTTAATTTAATTGATGAGAATAAATATGAGTTTGTATGGATAGTGGATTTTCCGTTGTTAGAGTACGACAGCGAGGAAAAAAGATATGTGGCAAAACATCATCCCTTTACGGCCCCCAAAGATGAGGATATAGACCTTTTAGAAAAAGAGCCGTTAAAGGTAAGAGCAAAAGCTTATGATATAGTTTTAAATGGAGTGGAAATTGGGGGAGGTAGTATAAGAATACACGATACTGAGCTTCAAAAAAGAATGTTTAAAGTTTTAGGTTTTAGCGAAGAAAAGGCGTGGGAAAGATTTGGCTTTTTGATGGAGGCTTTCAAATACGGTGCACCTCCTCACGGTGGGATTGCATATGGATTGGATAGGCTTGCTATGATTATAACGGGAAGCGACACCATAAGGGATGTAATTGCTTTTCCAAAGACTCAAAACGCGGTATGTTTAATGACAGATGCACCTTCAGAAGTATCAGAAGAACAGTTAAAAGAATTGCACATAAAGGTAGACTTATAAACGTTTACCAGTTGAAAAATAGGGGTTTTTGTGATATTATTTAGGTAGAAAGATGAATAAATTTAAAAAACCCTGTGGTGCGCGTGACATCCGGTGAAAGTTTGAGCCAACACCAATAATAAGGGAGCCTGGGCTTTGGCAGTGGATTGTAGGCCGCCTTTGAACGGAAGCGGAAACATGAAGCTGTCAAGAGGGCACCCACGTTGTGAGGACGGGTTCAAGAACTACCGGGAGGCACGGCACTATGGGGGTTTTTTTATGGAGGGAAAAGAGTGGACATTTTTTCGCGAACAGAGCTTTTAATAGGAAAAGAAGGGCTTTTAAAACTTAAAAACAGTACCGTTGCAGTTTTTGGAATAGGAGGAGTAGGCTCTTTTGCTGTTGAAGGGCTAGTAAGAGCAGGAATTGGAAAATTGGTTTTAATAGATGGAGACGACGTGTGTGTGACAAATCTAAACAGGCAAATACACGCTACCACTTTTACGATAGGTAAACCTAAAGTTGATGTGATGAAAGACAGGATATTAGCGATAAATCCAGAAGCCCAAGTTTTAACTTTTAAAGAGTTTTACTCCAGCAAAAACAGTGATAAACTATTATCAAAAGAGTACGATTATGTAATTGATGCAATTGACAGAGTGCCTTCAAAAGTAGATTTAATAGCGAAATGCACTTTATTAGGGATACCTATAATAAGTAGTATGGGAGCAGGAAATAAACTAGATCCTACAAAATTTGAAGTAGGAGATATTTATCAAACAAGTGTATGTCCGTTGGCAAAAGTAATGAGAAGGGAACTTAGGAAAAGAGGTATTAAATCTTTAAAAGTGGTGTATTCTGAAGAAGAGCCTATAAAAAATTTCTATAGAAGCGAAGCTAAAATTTCGAAACCAGCACCTGGTAGTATTTCTTTTGTGCCTTCTGTTGTCGGCCTCATACTTGCTGCAGAGGTAGTTAAGGACTTATTGAAAAAATAAACAAAAGCCTATTGACATATCTGTGAAAAAATTTTATACTATTTATTGGATACCCCAATGGGGTTGGGAGGTATAATATGTACCAAGATAACAAAGAAGATTTATTAAGAAGATTAAGAAAAATTGAAGGACAAGTAAAAGGCATACAAAAGATGATTGAAAATGACGCCCATTGTGTAGATGTACTGGTACAAGTAGCTGCTGTTAGGTCTGCGATAAACAGCGTTGGTAAAATTCTTCTTAAAAGTTATACCACCAGTTGTATAAAAGGAGCTTTTTGTACTGAAAAGCAGGATGAGGTGATAGAAGAATTAATTGAGACGTTTATAAAATTTATGAAATGACTTTAATAGTTGGGTTTTGTTAGCAATTTGCTTTATGATATAAATGTATAAAGCAGTTGCTTTGTATAAAAATAAAAATGAAATAAAAGTATAGGAGTGGTTTTATGGCAGAAGTAGTTATTACGCTTGAAAATTTTGAGGAAGAAGTTGTGAATTCAGATGTACCAGTTTTGGTAGACTTTTGGGCTGAATGGTGTATGCCTTGTAGGATGGTGGCTCCAATAATTGATGAATTAGCAAAAGAATATGAAGGTAAAATTAAAGTTGGGAAAATCAATGTAGATGAAGAAAATGAATTGGCAATGAAATTTAGGATAATGAGTATACCCACAATTGGACTTTTTAAAAACGGCAAGATGGTAGATAAAATAATAGGTGCAAGACCTAAAGGAGACTTTGTAAAGTTTATAGAAAAACACTTAAACAATTAAAAAATCCTGCGTTATGCAGGATTTTTTAATTTATTTATTGTTTAATTTTCTAAAAAATTACAAAAAAATCAAAATATACTGAAGTATATTTTTAAAAAACGAATAAAACCCCCTTTAATGTTGGGGTTTATTCGTTTTTTAAAGATTGAAAAAGCTTTTAATTAGCTTAACTGGTGGAATATTTTCAGAGCTTGAAGGAGGAGAAAAATTATTAGAAAATATAATTGATGGAGGAAGTGGAAAAGAACTTTATCCTCCTTCAGTGGCAAAAGTTTTAATTGACAGAGATTATATCATGGCAGCTTGTGTGGTGTTTTGACTAAAAAATATCCTGACTAAGCTTAAGATTAATGAAAAATAGCTTTGGCATTTCTAAAATATTTAGAAATGGGGGAGATTAAGTTGTATCCTTTGTTGAGAATAAATTTAAGAAAACTTAGAAAAAATACACAAACTATTGTCAATCTGTGTGAAAAGAGAAATATAAAGGTAGTAGGTGTTACAAAAGTTTTCTGCGGTATTCCAGAAATAGCTCAAGCGATGGTAAAAGGTGGAGTAGAAATTTTAGGAGATTCCAGAATTAAAAATTTAAAAAAATTACGACACATACCGGTATTAAAAATGCTTATTCGAATTCCTATGATAAGTGAAGTGGAGGAAGTCATAAAATATGCAGATATAAGCCTTAATTCAGAAATCGATACAATAAAAAGCTTATCAGAAGAGGCAAAAAAACACAAGAAAGTTCATGAGATAATCCTAATGGTAGATTTAGGTGATTTGAGAGAGGGTATGTTAAAAGAGGATGTAATTCCAGCAGTGGAACAAATAGTAAAGCTTGAAGGTATAAAACTTCGAGGAGTAGGTACTAATTTAACTTGTTATGGCTCTGTTATTCCTACTCCAGATATACTAGAAGAGCTTGTAGAAATAAAAAATTCTATCAATAAAAAATTTGACCTGAATGTAGATATAGTCTCAGGAGGAAACTCAAGCAGTCTGTACTTAGTTCAAAATGGTCTCATACCAAAAGGAATAACGCAGCTTAGAATAGGAGAAGCTATTGTGTTAGGTAGGGAAACGGCTTTTGGAGACAGAATTCCCCATACGTATGACGATGTATTTACTTTAGAAACACAGATAATCGAATTAAAAGAAAAACCTTCCTATCCACGAGGCATATTAGGAGTAAATGCTTTTGGTGAAAGACCGGTATATGTGGATAGAGGTATAATGAAAAGGGCAATTTTGGCTATAGGAAGACAGGATGTCAATATGGGTGACCTAATTCCTATAGATAGTACCATTGAATTAATAGGTGCAAGTAGTGACCATTTGATCGTAAATGTTACAAATTCTCCATATCCATATAAAGTTGGAGATATAATAAAGTTTAAGCTAACATATGGTGGGATTTTATCTTGTTGTACCTCTGAATATGTAGAAAAGGTGATTGAAGAGGTGTAAAAATACCTCTTTTTGATAGTAATTTTGCTGTTGACAACCTCTTTTTTAAATGGTATTCTTTTTATTGAAATCCGAGCAGAATAGTAGGATTTAATAGGAATTCAGGGGGATGGATAATCATGAAATTATCTACAAAAGGTCGATATGGGATACAAGCTATGTTTGAATTAGCCCTTTACTATGGGGAAGGTCCCATTTCTTTAAAAACAATTGCGGAAAATGAGGGTCTTTCTGAGCATTATCTAGAACAGCTTATAGCAATTCTTAGAAAAGCTGACCTTGTGAAAAGTGTAAGAGGAGCACAGGGTGGGTATATGTTAGCAGCTCCTCCTGATAAGATAACGGTTGGAGATGTGATAAGGACATTGGAAGGGTCACTGGCTCCTGCAGATTGCGTTTTGGAAGATACACCTTTTGAATGTAGTAGAGCGGGAGGTTGTCCCACAAAATTGGTGATGGAAAGAATAAGGGATAGTATAAATAAAGTAATAGACTCTATTACTTTACAGGATATGGTAGATGATTACAGGCGGTTGAATCAAAAAAGTGCTTTTATGTATTACATTTAAGTAAATAGAATCCACATTAAGAAGATAAAGTATTAGTATTATGCCATGACAATCAGTTATCTTTGTGATAGACAAGCAGTTAGGAGAAAGTTGAAAAGAGATAGAGCACACAAAAAAAGTGTGCATTTTTTAATTTAAAGAGGGAAATCTATAAAAAAGCAGAAACTTTTTAAATTTCAAAGGAGGGCTATTATGAATAAAGACAAATATATGAAGGGGTTTTTGGCAGGACTGGTAACTGCTGCATATATAATTCCTAAAATAAATATGAAAAAATATAGACGCTACAAAGATATGATAGAAAAAAGTGTGACAAAAATATGCCGCACAATGAACAAAATAAAAATTAGATAGACTTTTCGGGTGATAACATGCAAGTTAAAAAGATTTATCTATTTTTTTTAATTATTGCTGCTATAGGCTTATTGTATTTTTTTATAAAAAATTGGGTAAGTATTAAAAATATACTTTCCCCTTTTTTTATTGCCGGTTTGGTAGCCTATTTATTGAATCCAATGGTAAAATTTTTTAATTCAAAGGGCTTGTCTACATTTTTTTCTATACTTTTGGTATTTTTAATTGTTACTTTGGGAATATTGATATTTTCTTTCTATATCTTTCCTTTGATGATAAATGAAATGATTGCTTTTATAACAATGATACCTTTTTATATTGAAGAACTACAAAATATTTTGATTCAACTAAAATTTAACTATTTTTCTTATTTACCACCACAATTTGAGAAAGTTTTAGATAAAAATTTGAATACCCTCAATAATCTCTTTGCTTCCCGAGTTGATATGGCTTTTAAATCTACTGTTGCGATATTAAAAAATGTTATAGATGCCATACTTGTACCAATTATTACTTTTTATTTTTTAAAGGATAAAAATTTGTTTAAAAAAGAGATTGAAAAAATAATTCCCTCCAAATATCATTCTAGTTTCTTTACTCTTCTAAGAAAAATAGACAAAATTTTAAGTAAATACATAAGAGCACAAATATATCTTTCTATTTTTGTTGGAATTTTGACTAGCATAGGGCTTTCTCTAATTAAGATTAAATATGCTTTTTTAGTAGGGCTATTGACAGGAGTATTAAATATAATTCCCTACATAGGGCCTATTTTGTCGATTATTCCTGCTGTATTACTAGGATTTCTTGATTCTTTATCTAAAGGGATTTGGGCTTTAGTTGTATGTCTTTTAGTGCAACAAATAGAAAATGCTTTTATAACTCCCAAAATACTTAGCGACAGCGTAGGTCTACATCCAATTACAGTAATTTTTTCACTGATTGCAGGGGGGGAACTTTTTGGCATCTGGGGG
>NZ_JAFCAC010000068.1:0-962 GCF_018588165.1 Thermoanaerobacter sp. CM-CNRG TB177 | reverse complement strand
TAGGTGATTGCAAAATGAGATAAATATTAGAGTAAAAAAGTTACATTACAAGGAACAAAATAAAGAAATTACATTTTAAAGGCACACTCAAGACGGAAAAAGAGAAATGGAAGAAAGATACAAATTCAAAAAAGACAATACTTAACACACCTTTTTAATGTAAAAAGATGACAAACAAATCAAATCATAAGAACAAGTTATCAAGCCAAAAGTTTTTTCAAAGATAAAGGATGTTCAAAAGTACCAAGCTTTGCAGTAATAATTAAACCAATATGTTGAGTGATAGCCCCAAGAAAAACATCAGCTTTGATTGACCTGGTATTTATGAGTTTAAAGCTATCAACAGCGATAGAACTTTTTAAAAGAGAAATAGATTTTTCAATAATAGGGCGTTTTTCATAAAGTTTGGACCACTTTTTAGAGTTACGAGGGACAAAAGTATTTTTTCTAAAATCAATATCAAGGGTAGTATAGAATATTCTGCCACATTTAGAAGAGGTACAGGGGTTATCACATTGAAGGATATAAGTAGTTTTACCATTTAGTCTAACTTTTTTGGACATAGGGCAAAGCCATTTAATTCTGGTAGCTCTACCTTTTTCCCGAACGATGCCATCATAGGACATTTTAAGAGAAGGGTCACGGGGGCAGGTAGGGATACCATCAGAGTTAAAAGTAGGCTGAGGTAAGTTTTTAGAATTTCGAGGGTTAATAGGGATAATAGGGATTATGCCAAGCTTTGAGAACAAGTATTTATAATTATCAAAAGAATCAAACCCAGCGTCACCTAAGAAGTATCTATAAGAGAAATTAGGATGTAAATTAAAGAATTCCTTAAGAGAAGGGATTAAAGTTTTAGAATCGTACAAATCTTTAGACTCGGCAGCAGATTTAGCAGTATTGACATTTAAAGAATCATCGTCATAGAAACTAATATGCTGAATAATGCCTAAGCCATTAGT
>NZ_JAFCAC010000067.1:0-33051 GCF_018588165.1 Thermoanaerobacter sp. CM-CNRG TB177 | reverse complement strand
AAAGGCTATCTTATTAAGAAGTCTCAATGGATATTTGGTGGCGATGGTTGGGCATACGATATAGGCTATGGTGGATTAGACCATGTCCTTGCTTCGGGAGAAGATATAAATGTTTTAGTATTCGACACAGAAGTTTACTCAAATACTGGCGGACAATCCTCAAAAGCAACACCAGTAGGAGCAGTAGCACAATTTGCTGCAGCTGGTAAACCAATCGGCAAGAAAGACTTAGGAAGAATGGCAATGACATATGGCTATGTATATGTAGCACAAGTTGCAATGGGAGCAAGCCAGACACAATTAATAAAAGCGCTAGTAGAAGCAGAAAGCTATCCAGGGCCATCTCTCATCATTGCGTATGCTCCATGTATCGCCCATGGAATAAAGCAAGGTATGAGCTGTAGTCAATTAGAAGAAAAGAAGGCCGTAGAGGCAGGATATTGGGTTCTCTATAGATACAATCCGCTTCTTAAGAAAGAAGGCAAGAATCCATTCATACTCGACTCCAAGCCACCAAAACTCTCTGTCAAAGATTTCTTACAAGGTGAAGTCAGATTCTCAGCTCTTGAAAAGACTTTCCCTGAAAAAGCACAGAAGCTCTTTGAAGAAGCTGAGAAGCAAGCTCAAGAGAGGTATAAAATCTACGAAAAATTGGCAAAAGATGAATAAAAAATGGAGGGAACGCTCCCTCCTTTTTTATGTGTAAAAATTGTCACTATTGGATTTAACCCTTCTTTAATATGGTATAATAAATATGAATTTTATTTCTGGTATTTTCGCAAAAATTATTCTCTGAAAGGATGGTTTACAAATGAATCCTATAGACCAAGCTATTAGTTTTTACAAAGAAGAAGTTGAAGCTGCTGACCTTTACACATACCTTGCGAAAATAGAAAAAAATCCACAAACTAAAAGTAATTTTGAAGCACTTGCAAAAATGGAGCATGCTCATGCAAAATTTTGGCATCAATTTTTAAAAGACAGAAATATAGAAATTCTAGAAGAAAAATTTCACAAATTTAAGCTTTTTACTTATAAAATATTAAGAACCTTAGTTGGAAGCAAATTATTCGTCACAATACTTGAGATGAATGAAATAACAAGTACCGAATCCTATTACCGCTATTTTAACGAAGCTTCTCTTACAGAAGAAGAAAAATTAATTCTCTCAAAAATCATAGAAGATGAGCTTGAACATGAAAAAATGTTTAGCAGACAAAAAGATAAATTCAACATAGAAAACATAAGAGATTTCATACTTGGAATGAACGATGGCCTTGTGGAAATCTTAGGAACTGTAACAGGACTTTCAGCTATTTATCCAAAAAGCCCCATCACCGTTGGAACCGCAGGTTTAGTAGTAGGAGTAGCTGGTGCTCTTTCTATGGCAATAGGTGCATACACCTCTGTACGGTCTCAAAGACAAGTAAATGAGGGAATAAAAAGTAAAATGGAACTTTTATTCAAAGTGTCTAAGGACAGGGCAAAAGAGGAATTCGTGAGTAAATTGTTACAATCTGGCATACCTGAAGATGTCGGAACAGAAATCTTAGGAAAACTCAGTGACAATGAAGATGCCATGATAAACCTATTAACAGAAGAAATTTCTGAAAACGAAATAAAATCTGCTCTATATACCGGCATTGCATACCTTGTGGGACTCCTATTCCCCGTTTTGCCTTATTTTATAATCACCTCGTCATCTTTAGTAGCACTTTTATTTTCAGTAATTTTTGCAGCAATAGCACTTTCTATAGTAGGAATTGTAGTATCTGTCGCTTCAGAAAGTCTTTCTGTAAAAGGAAAGGTTTTAGAAATGGTAACAACAGGCCTTGGAGCAGCAGCTTTATCATATCTTTTCGGCACTTTGGTACAATATGTATTTGGCATACAAGCATAAAAGGGCAGAGGTTCTGCCCTTTTTTATTTTTATATTATCTTTTTTAGTTATTTTACTTTTTGGCCTTAACAAGCAAGCAAAATGAAGGTTTATCTTGTCTAGAGAAAAACAGAACGTTTGATACTTCTTTCAATTACTTTTCAAGAACTTTTTTCAAAAGTTCAATACTTGCCTCAATGTCATTTTTGTCTACCATCTCTGATATGCTGTGAACATACCTTGTAGGAATCGATATAACACCTGCCGGTATACCACCTTTTGTCAAATGTATAGGTCCTGCGTCAGTTCCACCAAATTCAAGTATTTCTAACTGATAAGGAATGTTATTTTCTTTCGCTACCTCAATCATCATCTCCCTCACAGAAGGGCTTACTATTATTGACCTGTCCATCACTTTTATAGCTGCCCCTTTACCAAGAGAGACTGCCATCTTTTTCGCTTTAGGTGTATCGCCAGTTGATGTAACATCAACTGCTACAGCAAAATCAGGATGTATGTTATAGGCAGCTGCAGCAGCTCCTCTTGTCCCCACTTCTTCTTGAACAGTAAACACAAAATACACTTCGTTTTCTGTTTTAAGATTTTTTAGTGCCTCAATAACTACATAGCATCCTATCCTATCATCAAAAGCCTTTGATATAAGTCTATTACCTGCTTCAATAAATTCACCTGCAAAAGATGCACTATCTCCAATATTGACATATTTTTGAGCTTCTTCCTTATTTTTTGCCCCAATATCTATATACAATTTTTCAACTCTAAAATCTTTTTTATCCTCTAAATATTCTACTCCTATGGCTCCTTGAACTCCATTTTTAAAAACCACTCTCCTCCCTACTATCTGTTCTACAGAAACTCCCCCTATAGTAGTAAACCTCAAGAAACCTTCATCTTCTATGTGTGTAATCATAAGTCCTATTTCATCTGTATGAGCAGCCACCATTATTTTTTTTCCTTTTCCTGTTTTTCTGCATATCATATTCCCTAATGCATCGTATGTAATCTCATCACAAAAATTTTTTACTTCCTCTTTTATGACCTGTAAAACTTTCTCCTCACTTCCTGAAGGTCCATAAGTCTGTGTAAGTTTTTTTATCAATTCTATATTTAAGCTCATATCAAAGCCTCCTTCGCAATATTCTTTATTATCAAATCAACTAATTTGACTGTGTTGTTAAAATCCTCTAAAAAGGCTACAGAATTAAAAGAGTGAATATACCTACAGGGGACAGATACAGCAATTGCTTTTATGCCACCCTTCGTTAGGTGAATTTTACCTGCATCATTGCCACCACTGGCTATCCTTCTAAACTGATAAGGCACACCATTTTCTTCTGCTATTTTTACAATCTTGTTAATTATCTTTTTGTCATAAAGGGTCGTTCTGTCCATTAATGAAATTGCCGGCCCCTTCCCTAACTCGGTAGAAACCAAATGAGGTTCCGAGTCAGAAACATCCGCAGCCACTGTGCCTTCCACAACTATAGCAAAATCCGGCTCTATATTGTAGGCTGCAACGCCAGCTCCTCTTAAACCAACCTCTTCCTGCACAGTAAAAGCTGCACAAACAGGATATTCATAATCCCTTTTCAAGATCTCTATCAAAACATTGCAGCCTATTCTGTCATCTAAAGCCTTTGATTTTACATATCCATTTCCCAGTAATTCAAAGTTGGCATCAAAATACACATAATCCCCTACAGAAACGTGCTTTAATGCCTCTTCCTTTGAAGTAGCCCCTATGTCTATGTACAATGCATCAAAATCAAGAGGCTTCTGCTGCTCTTCCCTTTTTTGAAGATGTATAGGCTTAGCACCTATTACGCCATTTACCCTCTTTTCGCCCACTTTTACAGTTTTAGATACAAGTATTCGGTTGTCTACTCCCCCAACAGGTGAAAAGCTCAAAGTCCCGTCTTCGTTTATAGACTTCACCATTAAAGCTACTTCATCCATGTGGGCAGCCAGCATCACTTTAGGTTTTTCCTTTTTCCCTTTTTTGCAGGCTATTAAATTACCCATTTTGTCTACATAAAGTTCATCAACATAAGGTTTTACAATCTCTTTAATTTTCTCCCTTACTTCTTTTTCATCTCCTGAAGCACCCATCAAATCTGTCAGCTCTTTTAATAACATAGTTGTCCCTCCAATTCCTCTGGAAGATTGGCAATATAATAGGCCAAAAGCTTTCCACTATTTATGATGTCCTTCATATTAACAGTCTCCACTGATGTATGCATGTACCTTAAAGGTATTGAGACAAGTCCTGTTGGAACTCCTCCCCTTGAAATCTGTATAGCCCATGCATCTGTCCCTGAAGGTCCAGGAAGTGGCTCTATTTGGTGATTTATATTGTACTCTTTTGCAGTATCCACAAGCCCTTTATATACAGCTGGATGTATATTAGGACCTTTCCCTATAGCAGGACCTCTAGCCAGCTCTATCTCTGTACTAACACCTCGGGCTTTACCATGTGTAACATCAATAGCAATAGCAATATCTGGCTCAACATTGTAAGCAGAAGTTGTAGCTCCTCTTACACCTACTTCTTCCTGCAATGTTGCTACTGCATAAACATCGTGATAATGGTATAATTTCTTAAGCTCCTCAAGGCATATTGCCATTACAGCAATGCCTGCCCTGTCGTCCAAAGCTTTACCTGAAACATAATCATTTAGAAGCTCTCTAAATTCTCTTTTTATAGTTATTACATCTCCAATTTTAATTAATTCCTCTATTTCTTTTTTACTCATTCCAACATCTATGTACATGTCCTCAATCTTTATAGCCTTTTCCATATCCCCTGAAGACAAAAGATGCGGTGGTTTGCTCCCTATAACTCCCAATATATTCTTCTTTCCGTGAACTATTACCTCTTGAGAGGGAAGAGTTCTTTGGTCTACACCCCCTACAGTGGTAAACTTGATAAATCCCTTATCGTCTATATCCTTTACTATAAGACCTATTTCATCTAAATGGGCTGCCAGCATTACCTTATACTTACCTTTTGTACCCTTTTTTAAAAAAAATAAATTGCCAAATTTATCTTCAGTGACTTCATCAGAAATTGTAGCAAACTCTTCTTTTAATAAATCATAAATTCCTCTTTCATGTCCAGAAACTCCATGGCTTTCGCATAATTTCTTTAGCAAATTCTTATAATCCATTTTCTACCCCTTCCCATATAGTTTTATTAAACCTCTCCTTTTATTTTTATGATTCACCCCTGCAAGTTTATTATTTCTACAAAACCTCTCAAATTCCTGCTTATTCAAAGGGGTATTGGCTGCCTTTATTAGCTTTACTCGCTAATAAAATGTAGCACTATCCTTTTTGTTATCCTGTTCAATTTTTGGTAAACCTTTTGAACCTTTGGGGTGTTCTTACGTTTATTCCCTTTTATTTTTCTTCATTTTTAAAAATTATATAAGAATATACAATTGGTACTATAACAGCAGTAATTAACAGCACAAACATCAAAACAGCCACCCATGTACCACTGAAGAAGGAAGCAAACAAACCAATAATGCCTGCAATGAGCCATAGTTTCCCGCCTAGCTGATGTGTCTTATTCCATACCTCTTCATCTGCCAGCGTCCAGGGAGTTCTTATTCCTACAAAATAATTATGGCGAAGCTTACCCATAGCACTTCCAAATGCAATGAGCATCACAGGAATCACAGCACTCCCAAGTCTATCCATGTTCACCTTATATCCTAATGCAGAATATGTGGCGGCAAAGTACAATATAGATAAAATAATTACTAAAACAGCCCTTATCATCCTATATGCCCCGGCGAACTTACTGTAATTAGCTTTTTTAGGGTCAATCAGAGGAACAAATACCATCAAAAAATATATTACAGTGATAACTGAAGGTAAAATAAAGACATCCTGCTTTGGACCATAACTATCTACTTGGCCAGAAATATTCCAGTGCATTGGAATTTTATCCGGCAGATGCCCAAAAACAGCAAATGTAAAAATCCATATCAATAGTATAATTCCAATTAGCCACCAATCTTTTTTCATTTCCTGTTTTACATCATAATTTTCATGCATAATATTTTTACTCCTTTCTTATATAGTTTAAAATTTTTCTTTTTTATGTTACTCTTAAAAGTAAATACAAAGTTAACATTTCACATCAAGGAGGCAGTTTAATGCAGACTTTTCTATCATCAGTTCAAGGGGTACTTACAATTGTATTTATGTTAGCCCTTGGCTATTACCTGGCAAAAGCAGGGTGGTTTGATAGAACAATATCTGATTTATTTGCTAAACTTGTCGTCAATATCTCTTTGCCACTTTCTATGATAGTAAACATAACATCAACTTTCTCAAAAAAGCAATTAGAACGCTCAGGAAGAGGACTTTTGATACCTTTTTTGTCAATATTGATATCCTACTTGATTGCATACATACTGGCTGAAATTTTTAAAGTCAAAAGAGAAAGAAAAGGAGTATTTACAGCAATATTTTCACTATCAAATTCCATTTTTGTAGGGCTTCCAATGTCTCAAGCTCTTTTTGGAGAAGTTGCAACGCCATATACTCTTTTATATTACATGGCAAATACTACAATTTGGTGGACATTAGGGGTTTACGGTATTGCTCGGGACACAAACGGCAAAGATCAAAAAATATTAACTTTAGATACGTTAAAAAGAATATTTAATCCTCCTCTTATTGGTTTTATCGGAGGTGTAATATTGGTTTTTGTCAATATTAAACTTCCAACATTTATTTTTGACAGCTTCAAAATGATAGGAGGACTTACAACACCCCTTTCAATATTTTATGTTGGTATAACTATTTACGAAATGAGTTTTGACAAATTTAAGCTTGATAAAGATGCTTTTATGGTTTTTATTGGAAGATTTTTGGTAACTCCTGCTTTGGTATGGATATTAGATTTATTTATACCAATTCCAAAGCTTATGAGAGATGTCTTTATAATAATGTCTGCAATGCCTGTTATGGTAAACTCATCAATAATAGCAAGGGTTTATAAAGCAGATTATGAATTTGCAACAAGTATGATTACATATACAACAATCTTTAGTGTTGTCATAATGCCTTTTTTGATGGTTCTGATAAAGGTTATATAAATCAGAGGATATTTTTTGTGTCATAAAGGTTTCTTAAAAATTAATTATTTGTGAATTTTTAAGGTTCGTTCTTATTTCCCTTTCGGTTTTAATGGTTGTAGGTTTTCTGTTACAGATATAAAGAGTATATTAACTATGCCTATACCTCCAACAATTAACGTAATTGCCGCTATAACCAAAAGTACAGCCGAGACTACAGATAGTACCCTATTTATAACATCTTGGATATCTTTCATTGTATGTGCAATGTATTTGTCTTTATAACTTTAAAAGTTGAGGAAAATTCACTCAATTACCCCATCTTTTATTTTAATTATCCTATCGCTGAAGGATGCAGCATAATTATCATGAGTAACCATTAATACTGTTTTATTATTTTCTTTACTCAAATTATACAGAAGCTTTAAAATTTCTTCTCCCGCTTTTGAATCAAGATTCCCAGTTGGCTCATCCGCAAATATTATTTTAGGATCAATTATCAGCGCTCTTGCAATGGCCACTCGTTGTTGCTGTCCTCCCGATAATTGATAAGGAAAATTCTGTCTTTTTTCAGTCAATCCGATCTTCTCTAAAATATCATCAACTTTCCTCTTATATTCTTTCCTATTTATTCCTTCAAACTCTAAGGGGAGTGTTATGTTTTCTTCAACGTTTAAATTAGGTATCAAATTATAAAACTGAAATATAAAACCAAATTCTCTTCTTCTCAATTTACTCAATTTATCATCATTTAACAAAGTTAAATCTTCTCCCTTAAAAAAGATACTACCAGAAGTAGGTTTTTCTAAACCACTAAGTACATACAACAAAGTACTTTTCCCTGAGCCAGACGGTCCCATAATAGAAACAAACTCTCCTTCATTGATTTCTAAATCAATACCATTAAGAACTTTTGTCACATTTCCTTCCACATTGTATTCTTTAAATAATTTTTCTGTCTTTAAAATAACCATTTTAGTCCCTCCCTATATTTTTATTTTTTTACCTATTCTATTCCTTTTATTGCTTCTACAATATTAATCTTCCTAATTTTAATAAAAGGATAAATTGAACTTATAAAACCAATAAAAATCGAAGATAATAATAAAATTAAATACACTAAATAATTATATCCAAAAGATAAATCTCCAACATAATAAGACAAAATTTTCACAATAAAGAGATTCAGACAAAATCCAAATAATAAGCCAAAAATTCCTCCCTCAAAACCTATAATAACCCCCTCGCATATTATACTAAATAACAATTGCTTTAAGGACATCCCAACCGTTCTTTTTATTGCAAAATATCTAACCTGCGTCAAAACATTTATAATAAGATTATTATTTAAACTAAAAATACTTATAAACACCGATATTAAAAATAATGCATTTACTATTAAAAACAATCTATTATTATATTCAGCATTTAATTTTTTCATCTCTTCAAGTGAATTTATAACTATAGTAAGCTCCTTTACCCAACATTTCTGTTATACCATTTTCCACTTGGCTAACATTGTAATTCTTTTTGATTTTTAATAAATATAAAGTGTAGTCATTAGAACCAATGTCCTTTATAAAATTGTCCTTAGATATAAAAAGAACTTTGCCCATATTCTCAAAACTACTTACAACTCCAATAACTTTATATTTTTCTCCCTTCTCTTTTGTTTTTGATTTAATTTGAATATAATCACCAACTTTAGTATTTGTGTTCTTAGCAAATGTATTTGTAATTATGATATTTTTTCCATAATTTAATTGCTTAAATAATTCATCTATTGAACCATTTTTATATATTTCAAAAGAAAAATCTTTATATTTCTCTGGATCAATTCCTGAAATTTCTACATCCATATCTCTGATACGTTCCTTTACCCTTAACTGCGAAACAACTTTATCAACCCCTGAAATAGAGGATAATTTTTCATCTAAGGACCCCATTGAAGAATCTGTATTAATAACAATATCAACACCTTTATATACCTTATCTACACTTTCTTTGACCAAATATGATAAAGTAAAACTAAGATATGCTATTCCAATTATTATACTAATAAGTATTATAGATTCCGCTGATCTTGAAAAGTCTCTTTTAAATTCTTTATTTAACAATCTTGCTTCCGGTCCCAGTAAATTTATAAATTTTAATAAAGTATTATTAATTAAAATATGTAAAAACTCTATAAGCAAAATAAATGAAAACGAAAATAAAATAATTCCAGAGATAAGATAAAAAATACCATTATCCATTTTCTCACTTAAAATCAATAATATTATAGACACAAATATCATCACTGTTCCGGCATAATTTTTAAGAATATTTTTCTTTTTGGTATGTTTTTCCACATTACCTTTTATGATATCTACTACAGAAATTTTAAATATCCTCAAAACTGACAAAATAACACTTAATAAGCCTGTAATCAAAAGCATAAAAAATACTAACATAAACTTTAGAATGCTAAATTTCATTATAATTTCATCTTCAACTATCAATTTAAGAATAAAATGCAAAAAAGGAAAACCTACAATTAAACCAATTATAGTGGAAATTGTAATAATTATGAAGCTTTCTATATATGTACTTATAAATATTTCCATTTTAGTTGCTCCTAAGCTTCTTAAAGTACCAATTTGTGAAATCCTCTCATATAGTACTGTCTTGAAAGTAGAATATGTTAAAAATAAAGTTATGAAAATAGTAAACGCACTAAAAATACTCAATGCTATGCTTATCGTTCCAACATAAGCTTTATAACTTTCTATATCATACCTTTCTTCAACTATGTACCCAGAGCCAATAACTTTTCTTATATCATTAGCAACATCAGAAATACTGTCGAGATTTTTTAGTGTAATACCAATAGAATACACTAACCCTTCTTTGGATTCAATAGCCGCATCTTTAAAAAATATAGCTGCCATTAAAGTTACGGCAGATAAAACAAAAGTAAGAAATAATATAAAAAACCTTACTTTTTTAGCAATGATATTTCGCAAAGCCAATTTAAAAAGAGCTCTCATCGACAGCACCTCACTGATGATATTTTTTATTAACATCTAAAATCATATAACTTGTTTTAAATTCTTGTTGTTTAAGACAAACTTAGAATAAAGACCATTTTTGCAAAGATTTTTCCTCAGGCACCCGTGGGGAATTTTTTTGTTAACTTAACTGCTTCATCAATGATTGTTTCATCCGATAGCTTTGTCCATCAAAGATTAACAAATAACAGTGATGTATTAAACGGTCTATTATCGCTGCGGTCATCTGCTCATCATAGAATATATTCACCCAGGAGCAGTAGAGTAAATATGTTTGCCACTATTTAGACTGAATTTCCCATAAGCAGCGGTACCCCACCGATATGTTCAAATATGTTCTTAAGTCCTTCAAATAAACATTCCTGATTTTCTCCCTTGAAAAGCTGTGTATAACCTACATTGCTGTAGGGGGAATGATAGATTCAAATAAAATCCATGATACAATGTTCCATTTTCATAAAAATCAACTTCACCAAAATCTACTTGAGCCTCTCCTGGTAGCAGTATGCCTTTGTTTTCCTCGGGCTTTTTTGTCTTCCTCAAGCCATTGATCTATATCTTCTTTGAAAGGCTCAAGTTTTGGAAATACCTTTTTCGCTTTGGTGTCAGTTGAAGCATTCCAGTCTTCATGGTAAACATATTTGCGCACCGTTTTCCGGTCAACTTTAAATTTCCTTGCTATTTCACTGATATTTAACCCTTTAAAAAAGAACGCATTTCTGATATCATCTATTTGGGTCATTGTGAGCATCCTCCATTCCTCCCTTGCAGTTAAGAGTTTCCCTAACTACAAGGATAATGGTTTTTATGGGTGCCTGCAATGACCCTTTGCAAATCTGGGGATTTTTGAGTTGCAAAAGTGGGGATTTTTCTTTGCAACTTTGTCCATTTTTATTTTACAATAAACATCTTTAACCTTATATTAGCGCAACTGCCGCATTATAAGCCCAATGAAGCAAAACACAAGGATGAATACTTTTCGCTCGTGTTGCTATTAATGCCAAGATTAATCCAAGCGGAAAACGAATAAATAAATTAATTTTTATATCTTCATTAGCATGAAATACAAATGCAAAAATTAAAGCATCGATGACTATAGAAGAATAAACATTAAAAATTTTCTTGAGTTCTGTTAATATCACACCCCTTACAAGAATTTCTTCTGATAGTCCTACAGCAAAGTTATGTAAAACCAAAATAAAAAAAAGAGTTTGTTCAATGCGGTAAATACTTAATATTGAAGCAAGTAAAATTGCAAACGAAACTAACATCCAGAAAATATAAATTCTATTTCTTCCATATACCAAACCAATGTTATAAAGTGACTCCTTTTCATACACTTTCTCATATAAAACTGGTAGTACCCCTAAGAAAAATATTACTGGAATGGAGAAAAAACTTATTACATCCTTTAGAGAAGTAACTTTATTTATGTCCAATATAATTGGTCTATTTAAAAATATAGAAGTTATAAATAAAAATGCAATAAGAAGAGTAATAGGAATTGCTATTAGACCAGATATTTTTACGCTTTGTACAATTAATAAATCCCAAAACTCATTAGGCAATATTTGAGGGTTTACTAAAGTTTTCTTTATTTTTCCTTTAATCATTGTATATAACCTACCTTTTTAGTTCTTTATCTCCATTCTTGAAAAATAATATAATGTTACAATCAAAACTATTACGATATATATACTAAGAAATCCAATATTTTGCATAACTTTTATTAAAAGTTGGTATTCTGTTTTATATATATTCCCCCATGCATTTATATCAGCCAAGTAAGTTGGAATAAATACTTTTATCTTATCTACTTTTTCTAGAACTTTCATTAAAATTATTAAACCTAGGGACAGAAGATTGGTTTTATAAATACCAAAAAATAACGACAGCAACATAGTAACTGCAATTATCAAAATAATTTCAAATATTGAAAGAAGAGGCATATATAAAAATGTTAAATATTGTCTACCCAAAAACTCATTAGTTGCAAATTTTGTATTGTAAAGGAAAATATAATAACTGATTATACCAGAAAGAATAACGAAAAAGATAAAAACCATCAGAACAGTGAGGAGAGCAAGCACCTTTGACAACATTATTTTTACCCTGTTTTCTGATCTGACAAGCAGCAAACTTAAGTTACCCTTCTCTAATTCACCTGCAAATGTTGAAGATGTAAAAATAATAAACATAAAATAAAATAAAAACAAAGATTTTAAGAATCCAAACATCATAATAGCGTATTGGAAAGCAGAAAATTTTTCTCCACTTATCGTTAATATATCACTTTCTGTTTTTGCAAGTAATCCAAAAAGCAGAGGAACAAAAATGGATATCAATAATGACCAAAAAACATCTTTTCTCTTAAATAATTTATATAATTCTATATAATAAAATCTCTCCATTGCTTTCACTGCCCCTCTATGTAAAATAATTCTAATAAACCTGCTTTTTTGATATCAATGTCTAAAATATCAATATTTTGATCATAAAGTTTTTTTAATATGTTATTTAAAATTTCCTGTTTTCTTACAATTAAAACATTGTCTCTTAGATCAAGATAATTATTCATAATTTCATGCTCAAAAGTATTTTTATCAAACTTTTTATTAGATAAAATTATATAGTATTCTTTTTGTTTTACAGCTTCTTTAGGAACACCATCATACAATACAACTCCTTCTCTTAGCAAAATTACTTTATCACATATTTCCTCTACATCTAGCAATTGATGGCTTGAAAACAAAATACTTACTCCCTTATTTTTACTTAAATAAACAAGTTTTTCTTTAAGTTCATTAACACCAATTGGATCAAGTCCTATCGTTGGCTCATCGAGAATTAAAAATTGAGGGTCACTCATTAATGCTTGTGCCAAGCCCAATCTTTGTTTCATTCCAAAGGAAAACGTAGTTACATATTTATTTCTTACTTCCCACAAACCCACAAATTCCATTACCTCTTGAATTTTCTTGAGATTATAGTTATTACTTGCTATCATTAAAATTTTTAAATTTTCTAAGGCAGTCAAATAATCGTAAAAGGCAGGTTCTAAAAGTAGACCAATATCCTTTATCACTCTACCATAATTTTGAAATAGATCATAGCCAAACAGTTTTATACTACCTTCTTCAGGCCTTAATAATCCAGTGATGCATTTAATAAATGTTGTCTTTCCTGCACCGTTTGGTCCTACTAATCCTACAATTTCACCTTTTGAAACTTTTATACTAACATTACACAGTACAACTTTTTTACCATACTTTTTTGTTAAATTTTCTACACTGAGTACCTCCATCCTGTTTTGCCTCCCAAATCAATATCTACCCAATTTACCACTTTTTCTTGCGTAATTATACATACTTTTATATAAAATGTACCCTAAAAAACTCCAAAATAAAGTGTTAAAGATAGCAATGAAAAGAGTTGTAAATGTAATATTTGTACTCATACCCATTAGTATCACACTGCTAAACGGAATAAGGGCTTCAAAAATACACCTACCCGAAGAAATATATTTAGATGGAATAACAAATTCAATCAAACTTAATAAATATACTAAATTCAACAAAGATCCTACCTTTCTATATATCATTGTTAACCCAACAAGTATCATCCCTATACTTATTCCATTAAGTAAGGTAAGTAAGATAGTGAAAGGTGATAAAAAAGTATTAGTATTTATAAAAATCCTCACCAAAATTAAAATAATAGTCATTGGGAAAAAAGAAGTTATAAAGCTTATTAACGATCTGCAAATTAAAATTTCAGCAATGGTATAATTACTATTAAACACCTGCTCAAAAGTTCCAATTTCTATATCCTCTCTCAATGAGCTACTTGGTGTTCCTATTAAGGCCAATAATAAGGGATATATAATTAAATTTTCAACATTATCAACATTACTAAATTTATAAACCCCAAAAATAATTGCTGTAATTGCTATTATAAATGAAACAGTATTTCCTATAACATCTAATGGATAATTTTTTAATAAATTTATTAATTTTGTTATTTCAGCAATAAAAAGAACACTCATTTTATTTATGTATGACACTATTTATCCTCCTTAGGAACTATAGATAAGATTTCTACTTTTTTATTCTTCACAGCTTCCGCAGCCAGATACAAGAAATCATAATCATTCATTTTAAATTGTATTGAGTAAATACCTTTTTTATTATCAATAACCTCATAGGAGTATTTTTTTAATGATTCTCCTATGGCATAGTCTAGTATTTTAAAATATACTCTTAATTCCTTACTAACAAAATTAGTAGGAGACGCGATTACAAGTTTTTTATCTTTAATTATATATTTAATATCACAAATTTCCTCTAAAAAATATTTATCATGACTTGAAATTATAACACTTAACCCTTTTTTAACAAATTTTAAAATAATATCTTTTATAAGCAAACTATTTTCAAAATCTAATCCATTTAATGGCTCATCTAATAAAAGTAACTTAGGGCTACCCAATAACGCTATTAAAAACATCAATCTTTGTTTCATACCTTTTGAATATGATTCCACTTTCTTATATACAAAACTTTCCATATTCAACTCTGATATAAGTTCTTCTATAATTTTATTCCTTTCTCTTTTATTATAAAGACCTTTTAGGATAGCAAAATACTCTATGTTTTTATAACCAGATAAATTCCAATACAGATTTCTATTTGTATCAGGCATAATACCTATTATTCTTTTTACTGCCAAGAATTCTTTTTGAACATTCAATCCGTCTACTAGTATTTCACCACTATCTGGAAGAATCATCCCTGAGAGCAATTTTATAAAGGTCGTTTTTCCGGAACCATTTGGTCCAATCAACCCTATTATTTTATTCTTTGGCATTTCTATGCTCAAATTTTCAAAAATTATTACATTCTTAGCAAAACCCTTACACAAATTTTTAACTGAAATTATATTACCTGTCACTGCCATTTCCCCTCTATACTATTTTATTCTTTTTCCTCTTTAAACTTTTAAGCATATTCACCACATATTTATAATATTCTGTATACATGCTGCAATAACTATCCTTCCCAAAAAGAGTATAAAAAGAATAAAATGCATTTGCCCTACATCCACCACCACATAAATATCTATACTTACAATTTTTACATTCTTTAAAATCATCAACATGCAAATCTCTAAATCTTCTGGCATTAGAAGAATTTAATACTTCTTCTAGGTATGTATTTACAATGTTACCAAAAGAAAATTCTCCCACATGCAACATATGACAAGGATAAACATCTCCATTTGCAGCAATACTGATTAATTTTTTCCCTGCCTCACATGATCTCTTTACTTCTACGCTTATATTTTCCACCGAAATATCATTCTTCCCAATTTTATCTGACAAATATTTACCAAGATATATTAATTCACTCGTAGAAGGAACAAAATCTTTACATTCTTTTAAATTATTAAAATTACACGTTAAAAGACTAAAACTTACAGACACATTGAGACTTTTTGCCAGTTTAATATATTCCTCAATATGATAAATATTTTTCTTATGCAAGGTCGGCAAAATATTCACTGATATTCCTGATGATTTTATGAGTTTAATTGTCTGTATCACCTTGTTAAAAATACCGGAATCTCTTAAATAAGTAGCATTTTCTCCATTGAAACCATCAATTGAAACGGCGATATAATCAACATATGGTTTGATATTGTATAATACGCTTTCTTTTATAATAGTACCATTTGTAATAATAACAACTTTTTCTACCATTATTTCTTCTTTCGCATATTTAACAATTTCATCTAAGTCATTTCTTAAAAATGGCTCTCCACCAGAAATAATTAAATTTTTTAACGAATACTTTTTTAATTCTTCAATTATATGCTTTATTATCTCTAGTGAAAGGTCTTCCTCTTTATTCCTCGCGTTATCTCTTGAGTAACAGCCTATACAATGTAAATTACACTTGTTAGTAATATGTAAATACGCACTATCTATTTCATTTTTGCCTTCTATATGATTTGAATCATCATGAACTATTTCATATTTAAACAAAGCCTTCAATAACTCAATATCATCCGCATCAAGATCTTCCATGAGAATAGACTCGCCATTTAATGCTTTTCTTATAAAATGAAACCCTTTATCACTAAGTCCAACCATAGAACCAGTTTTGTAATTACCAATAATATCTATCCCTTCAATATTAAAAAGAATCGTAGTTGGATAAGGTACTACTTTAACTCTCACATTTATTTCCCTCCTATTCTAACATTAGCCAAATCAAAATGGCAAAAATCTTTTAAAACTTCTTTTAAATTTATAAGCAGCCTCTCTATCTAAGAAATATTTCCCGTTTGGGCACCTATTTAAAACTCCATATTTTAATAACTTTCTAATAACAAAGGGAACAAAAGGCTTTAGCAAAAGTTTAACAACAGCATTTTGTGTGTATTCAATTTCATTGAATGCTAAAGCTTTTTCGCAAGAATCAGCACCTTTTTCTTCAAAAAATTTTATACATCTGTTCTGTAAAAAAATAATAACTTCTACACCACCAGAAGAAGACATCATTACTCTCCTTTTTTTTCATAAGATTTTTTAATAAAATTACCAATTTTGCTGCCAATAAAACTAAACAAAGCAGCAATTATTATAAATACAAACAGTCCAGTTATTACATTACCGGTTTCACTAATATGTATCTGAACTGCCGAATTCTGAGACATTGAATTTAATCTGTCAATAAACTCTTTTGAAGAAAAAGCTGGAGTAAAAATCAACACAATTATTTCTATTGCCAAAACAATAATAATATTAAATCCTACCACCTTGATTAATCTTGTCGGATTTAATAATCCATTAATAAATGATATTATAGCAACTGTCACTAAAGGGCCAACAATAGTTAATAATATGAAAGCTAAAAGAGTTAAAGAGTTTTTCATTAATGCACCTATTGTTAAAAGAAGTGTTATAATTAGTATAGCTACTATTCCTATAGCATAATTACTTCTTTGCATTTTCTAAAACCTCCATTTTTATTTATGGAGGCACGCTCCCCTTTTTGGGGAGCATGCCAATGAGGTAATTTAATATTTATTTTCTGACTACCACCTAAACAATTAAATGCTCCAGTTGTTATAGTTATAACCTATGTTTACACAAAAAACTACACCTACACTTATGCAGCCAGCCTTTTTATTTCCTCCAGCAAATGCAAATAACATTAATCTTTACACCTCCTTTTCCTTTAAATTTACTCCTTGGCATACCTTTAAATTCAAACCCTACTTTAATTCGAAAAAAGTTTTTTAATGTCTTAAGTACGTGTGCTTTTTCCTTCATTTTTAATTTTACAATCCATTTTTTCCAATGTCTACTATATCTTTTTGCACACTTTTTTATTATTTCAATCTGTTTATCTGTCAATTTTTCAAGGTCTTCCTGTGATTCTAAATCCATTTCTCTTTTATATTCGTTGGCAATTTTATATACTAATAAATCTATAAATCCCATCATTTCATCTGCCATATTATGTTCTATTATTGATATATCCAAATAGCCTACTATCTGATTATCTATGTGAAAAGGCGTGGCTATACAGTACCATTGTTTGAAAATATCACAATAATGCTCTTCCGGTTTTAAGTAAATTGGCTGCTTTAATTTCATAGCCAATGAAATGGCATTTGTCCCACAGCTTTCCTCCTTAAAAGAGGTTCCTCTCCTAATGCCTAAGTCAGTAATATCCTTGTATATTTTTTTGTTGTATAAAACATCTAAAAGGTATCCTTCACTATCTACCAGCAAAAAAATATATCTTTTCTTCAATTGTGTACGTACCCTATTAACACATTTTCTAAAAACTTCTATAAGTTTTTTATTCTCTTGTAATCTCTTTTTCAATTCATCTTCTTCTAAAGATATTAATGGAGTAACTATCGATTTTGTAAGTCCTATTTCCAGACACTTTTTATAAGAAAAAAGTATTTCATTAGACTTTATATCTCCCATCAAAATTTTCCCTCACTTCAGCTCCAACCTCTCAAATATATAATTTGCAAAGAGCAAAAACATTCCCGCTTCTAAAAGCATTATATAGAAGCTGATAAAATGCCTATTCCCATACTTTTTGTCGCAATACCCAAAGGAATGGAAACTAATCCTACAGGTATAAGCACAAATAATAATCCAAACAACCTAAAAAAAGGTATTGCTATTTTAATGTCTTCTTTTGATGGCATAAAAGTAAGCAAAAAAGCGTAGGAAAAATTCTGTAAAACCGAAAGACTTATTATAAACAGTATAGCTGCAATAGTATTAAGCAAGCCGGGTTTTATAAAAATTGAAGCAGGTACTATAAGAAGTATCGCTGTTATAAACGATTTTAAAAGAGGTACAAAGTTTACTGCAATAAGCTTTTCTATGCCTTCTCCCGGAATTATGTAAATGTACATTCTATTTAATTCTGCCCCTATTGTTGAGACCATACTCAAAAGCCAAGCCATATAAGCGTACATAAAAGCCAAAACAAATATTATAGTGCTATCATTTTTAGGAAGAAAATATCCAAAAGCAATTGAAATTACAAGCAAAAAGAGGTTATAAAAATTAAAATATATAGAGCCTATCTGTCTTTTATTTTCTACCATTTTAAGCCATATAAAAGCCCATGGACCTTTTGGTGAAAATTTCACTTCTACTTTTCTTTTTTTCTTTTTTACATTTTCTTCCGTACCTGACAAGTCACCTTTATCGGCCTTTTCTCTTATCTTTCTTATCTTTTCATTGTAAGTGACAACTTCCTCATAATAGTCTGTCGCAAAATAAAGTCCTATAAATACAAGCAAAACTATTGTTACAAGTTGTAAAATTATCTGTATTATTGCGTTGTGAGAATTACCAGTAAAATATGAAAGTATAAGTCCTTTTGAAGGTCCTATAATAGGAACATAATCCCATCCTTTTAAGTCAAAATATTCAATAAAACCATAAATGTTTTGCTCTTTATAGGCAAAATACACTGCAGAACCGAGAACCAAGACTAATACACTCCATAAAATGTATTTTATTATCTCTTTTGCATTAAACTTCATTGAAATGGAGTAAAATAAAAAGCTTAAAGGACTAAGTGCAAGATAAAAAGTAAATACTCCGAGGTATCCCCAAATTAAGTTCTGTGAATATTTGAAAATTTCCATTGTAACACTTAAAAAAGGCAGATATATGATAAATAGAACAGCAATAAATAAATTTTTAAAAATGCTCCTTACCATGTACCAGAAAAATATCATTCTTTCTCTTATCGGGGAAGACAACAAAAAAGCTGTATCTCCTGGGCTCAATATAATTCCCGGCTGTCTTAAGGAGGTAAATAAAGAAGCAAAAACTCCCAAAAGCATGACCGCTATCAAAACTGCATTAAAAACTTCAAATTTTATCGTACTTATTTCATTGAATGTCTTTCCCCTCTTTGTTATCACGGGTATTAAAATGAATACAAACCAGATAAATTGAAGAAGATATATAAATATTCTTTTGGGGTTTTTGATTATATCCTTCACAAAATTTTTAAATCTTAATAAGTCCAATGTAAGCAAAGCCTTTATTTCTGTCATTTTGTCACCTCCAAAAAGAGGTCTTCTAATGTGCCATTAGGTCCTGCTTTTTCCATAACCTCTTCAAGAGTACCTTCATAGATGAGCTTTCCCGCTTTTAAAATAAGCACTCTGTCTCCAAGATTTTGAACTGAATCTAGCATGTGTGTACTCAAAAGAACAGATTTGCCTTCTTTTTTAAGTTCGCGTATGGTATCTTTAAGCTCTCTAATCGCCTTAGGGTCAAGCCCTACAAAGGGTTCATCAAAAAGCATTACCTCAGGTTTGTGCAAAAGGCCGCAAATAACCATCACCTTTTGCCTCATGCCTTTTGACAGATTTGCCCCTAATTCATCTTTTTTATCCAAAAGGTCATAGGCTTCAAGATATCTCAAAGCCTCTTTTTCCCAATTGTCAAGGTTGTAAGCAAGAGCAATAAACTTCATATGCTCCCAAACTGTAAGCATTGGGTATATGTCAGGAATTTCAGGTATGTAGGAAAGCTTTTTTCGCGCCTCTTTGTCTTTATAGTCATAACCGCATACCTTTATCTCTCCCTCTGTCTTTCTCAAAAGTCCTACTATAGTCTTTAAAGTAGTACTTTTACCTGCCCCGTTTGGACCAATAAGACCCACGACTTCACCGGGATAAAGTTCAAAAGTAATGCCATCAACCGCTTTTATTTTGCCGTAATACTTTTTTAAATTTTTAATAGACAATACGCTATTCATCGTAACCCTCCATTTTAGTGTAAATTTTTAACTGTTGTGGTAACAGTATTCAGTTGTGGTGAGTCAATCTTTGTGATAGACGATACCTAATAAGTTTCTGCACTCTGAGATTTTTCAATTGTAAATTCAACTGTGCCGATTGGCTTATCATTTTCAAAAATATCATACGTTAATCTCTGATAATCTCCCCACGGAATCTTATCAATCTCCATAGGTTCTGCATTCTGTGAACAGCCTGCAAGAATTATTAACAAAAAGCTTCAATAAACATATGATAAAATATCGCAACAATAAAATATATCAAGAGACTTACCTCCATCGTAAAAGTTATTAGACAAGAAATTTTTAACACAATACTATAAATTCTACAAATTCCCCCAAAATCCTTCTTTTATTTCCAAGTCATATCAAAATTTTACATGCTTTTAACAAATCATTATCAGCTTGCCTCTTCATACTTCTAACTATTTATAATCAAAAAGCTCATTATTTTAGCATAAAAACATACAATAGAAAAATATTAAAAAATAAAAGTATAGCCCCTACCGTAATATCATATGTCCCATGAAAAATTTTCTTTTTACCTTTTGCTTGAGGATACCTCATTACAATATAAGAAAACAACTGCAATATAGGCATAAAAAATATAAATTCCAACTTAGATGCAGCATAATTTATATTCCCAAAAGCATCTCTCTGAAGAGGTATACTCTTAGGTAAATATTTGTGTGCGAAACATTTATAATAAAGGTTATAACTGGAAATATACAATCCCACTTAAACAAATATTCAACTACTCTTTTTCGCATTTTCACTATATCCTCCCCTTTAATTTACTTGTTTTTACTGTTAAAGTCTACTATACTTTTGAATAATCTATTCCCTAGACATGCATAAAAGGGACGGTTTCTCCGCCCGGATTAGTCTAGGCAGAAAAACCGTCCTCAAAAAACACAGGTTAGTCCCCCTACTATTAACACAACCCTAACTCCAAAAATCTTTGCTGCAAATTCTGGTTACTTTTTACATATTCTAACCTTTCAATACATGAAATTCTACCTATTTAATGTCTTTCTTATATTTCTCTTATCTTTACTTTTCTCTACCATCCTCTCATTATTACTAGGCTAACGCTGCATTTGCCGGCTCGGAGAATACTAACCCAAAAGGTTAGCAGCAGCCTAAAAAAGCAGCAAAGGATTAGAAACTTTGCTGCTTTACTTTTACTTAACAATAAGTTAGTTTTCATAAAAGCCGCTTTAAAATATTTAGTATGCGTTTATTATTTAAATAACCAGTTGTATTTCCTATTTTTAAATCTCTATTTACTCTTGCCTCATATTCAGCAATCCAATCCATTCTACCATTACTATCGAACTGCGTCAGGAAAATATTTGGTTTTATTCTTTGAGGCGATTCACTTGGGTCAAAAGTTAAAATTCCGTAATCCAATAGGGAAATCTGTCCTGCTTTATACAGCTCATAAGAAATATTCTTAATATCACTAAAAGAAGCATTTCTAATGTTATATTTACCCGATAACTCCTTCCAAATATCTGAAGAATTATTTGCTTTATCATTATTTTTTATCACAAATGTATTAGAAATTTCTTGTCTCTTATCATGTTTAGTAATTTCACCGTCATATCGAATCTGCTGTTGATAACATAAAGGCATTATCATCATTTCTATCACTTCCCTAAATAAATTATTTAATCGTTTTATTTTATATGTATAAAATCGGACATTGTATTCCATGGATAGTTTGAAGAAGTATTCTGGTAAGTAAAATCACCACTATCATAGCCACTAGCATCCCACCAATAAAACCAACCATCTATAATTGAATCGTTATCTAAATCAATTGGTTGCGATTGAACGGAATTCAAAAGACTTCCATTCATTTTTGCAAAGCGCAGATGTCCATATCCTATTTCAATTGTTACTATATACATCTCATCTCCTCCATGATCTTCAACGGAAGAAAGTTGATTTTCCGAAAAATATTCATATGTTGGATGTTGAGAAGAAATTACAGCATATACCTGTAAATATGTTAATGGCGGAGCTGCCGCGAAAGGCTGAACTGTCTTCGATTCCAAAATTTCTTCTTCATAATTTTCCTTAACTGTTTTTAAATATTCACAAACTTTTTCATCAATCCTCATTGGAGATTTTATTAGCAAAGATGAATTAAGTGAATTTTTCTCATTTCCCCTTTCTAACTCTCTAGCCTGAACAGGAACCGATAATACCAAAGTAAAAAGCGCTATAATTGACATTATTATCACAATCTTTTTCATCATCTCTCCCCTCCTTTCATAATCTAATGCATATACTCCTAAGTTTTATTAAATTTTTTATGCCTAAACATTTAACTTTAAATAACATCCAATAACTCTATTTAATTCCATTTTACTATATTGTTCTAAAATTGTCAATGAAAATCGAAAATCTTGTTACAGCCCGTTATCGGCATATAAAGAATTTCTCGGGAATAATCTTTTTCCAACAGAAATAACATTCACCACTCTAAAATTCATTTTTTCAACATTTACTTCTGTAGGCATAGAAATAGTCCTCTGGTAAGTAATGCAGTTTTATTACTGGTTTTAGAAGCAACTGTTCTAATGTACCTACTTGTTTTTCAAAGGATATCGATACAGATACCTCACTTATTATGTTAGCCGCCAGAAACCAATATAAAAAGCCAATGTAATAACTGTCTTTTACAGCAGCATAATTTCTAAATTCCAAAAAGAATCCTGCAAAAAATATATAAGTTACAATCATATTTACTATATATAATTTTCACTAAATTTAGTTTGGGCCACTTTTTAATATTTGACTTTCAGAGGATATTTATGATTTTTTAGCTACTCTTTTGTCTTTTCTTATCCCTGACTATTTTCTTTGTATTTAATTGTCAGTTTTGATTATTATATATTTTATATCATACATACTTTGTTTTTTAATTCTGATTATTTTAATTAACTTTGCACAATAATAACATTTCTGCACTTATTTTTTATTTTCATTATACAATGAAACTAATGGCATGTCTACTATATTTTAGTATAGGTTTTATTACATTTCCAGTTAATGTTTACATAAATAAGCAAAAAAACTATACTAAAGTATAGTCACAAATTTTAGTCCATATCTATTAAGTTTAACTTAATCGCCTTTGCTACTGCTTCTTTGATATTTTTTACCCCAAGTTTTTCTACTATCTTTCTTTTGTGATATTTCACAGTCACAACCCCTATCCCAAGAACTTCTGCTATGTCTAATTCTCTGTATCCCTTTGCCTCTAATGCCAGTATTTTTATCTGGTTGTCATTTAATTTTATCTTTATCTCATTTAGCTCTTTTTCTTTCAATGTCTTTTCATATTCAATTGCTATTTTTTCAGCCAGCAGTTTTATTACCATTGATACTTCATTTGTGATTTTTTTATTAATAGTTGATATATCAACATAACCATGATAATAAATTCGCTCATCTTCTTTACTCTTTCAAGTGCTTCATACAACACTTTTGCTGCATTTGTTTAAAAATACGGATTTATAGCAGTAAAAATCATAAAACTGTTTATACCCGGTGTACCGCTTTATTAATATGTACCAATAATCCATTTTTTCTAGCGTACCTACTACTCATGTCAAAAACTACCTCAAAGCCCTCTGGCAGATATTTAAACCACCCAATAGTCCTGCTTTTTTCAAGACTTCCACCAGTTCTTCCTCTATTGTCTAAAGTACTCAAAGGCACAGCTCTTTTTCTAATCCTATTGCCCTTTTAAAAGGTATACTGGAAATTAAAGCTGTAATTAAAGATAAGAAAAGTGCAGCATAAAGACCCTTTTTGTCACTTAAGATTCCAAAGGAGTAAGTACATAGAATTGTAGAAACACTAATAAACAAACTATATATTGAAATAATCGTTGCACGCTCTGAAGAAGGTATTAACTTATTAAAATAAGACATAAAAATCGGAGTGTGTGCAGAATATACTGCTGTATAAATAATATAAGGTATAAATGAATACTTGGGAATCGCATACATCATAAATATAAACAATGCAGATGTAATACTGACAATCATTAGTGTGCGAGCTGCACCTCCGAATCTTTCAGCTATCCTGTCAGCATAACGGGGCACAAAAATACTAAGTACCATCGTTAATGCTAAAATAATACCAAACAATTCTACAGGTATGCCTGCCCTTTCGAAATAGGGCTGCCACAACATTGACATGATTCCTGACGAAAAAAAGAAGAAAAAAGACCCGACTGTAATAGATAACAAAATCCTGTGTTTAAATAGATACACAGTTCCTTTAGCAATTTTATTAAAATACTCTCTGTAACTGTATTCGTCCGTTTTTTTCTGTAATTTAGCTTCTTTGCCCGCTAAAAATACGTAAATAAAAACCAAAAAAATCCCTATACCTTCTATTAGCCAGATTTCTCTAAAGATATTATAACGTACTAAAACGCTGCCTCCTAAAAATCCTATCGTACTACCTAAATAGTTAAAACTTGTAAGACGTCCCCAGTATTTTGTCAGGTCCATTTCTTTTTGACCGAAAAGAAACGAATCAGCAAACCAAGATTCAAAGGCTCCAGAATTAAGAGTTGCTCCAACTCCTGATAAGAAATATAAAAATAATAAAACTGTAAAAGAGGTGTTGAAATATATCCCAATAGAAGTTAAACTGCCAATCAATAAAGATAAAAGGACAGAAAATTTACGGCTATATGTATCAGCAAAAGCACCCGTAGGTATTTCGAATAATATGACCGCTATGTGGTTTATTATTATGAGGAGTGAAATTTGTGAAAAATCTAAATTAATTTTATTAAAATATATTACCCAAAATGGTGCCATTAAAGATGTAAAAAAACTTGAAAACAATGTTACCGTCAAGAAAAATCGTTCATTCCTTTTTAAATTTTGCATTTATTTAAATCCTCCTCTGAAGGAATAAATTTACCAAATGTTAGGAAGTTTTCAGCAATACAATAATTCGTAGAACAGAAGCGAGCAAATTCACATTTGGTACACAGAAATTTTTTGCTTAATCTTTTGAAATAACTTCTTATCCTTTTTGCTTTCTCACTATTCCATATTTCAAAAATATCTTGTGATTTTATGTTGCCTAGAATTATTTTATCATCTACTCTTTGCTCGAAAATCCGGCATGGAAGTACATTCCCATCAGGTTGAATTTCAAAACCGACGTTTATATTGCAACCTGGAACCTTTTGGTCTTCAATAGACTTGGGTACATCTCCCATTATTTTAATGCCTTTATATTTTCCTTCTATATTCCAAATTTTTTCGTTAACTTTCTTTATTTCCTCCTTATTTGGTAAAGAGCTTCTGCTATGTCTAATTCTCTGTATCCCTTTGCCTCTAATGCCAGTATTTTTATCTGGTTGTCATTTAATTTTATCTTTATCTCATTTAGCTCTTTTTCTTTTACTATCTTTTCATATTCACTTGCTATTTTCTCAGCTAGCAGTTTTATTACCATTGATACTTCATCCGCAATCTTTTTATCAATAGTTGATATATCAATATAACCCATTATTTCCCCATCTTCTACTATTATAGGTGAAGCAATGCAGTGCCATTTTTTGAATATGTCACAGTAATGCTCCTGAGGTCTTACATACACTACCCTCTTTAATCTCATTGCCATTGAAATCGCATTTGTACCACAGCTTTCTTCTTCAAAGGATATCCCTAAGCGAAACCCAGAATCTTTTATACATCTTTCTTCTTTTATACTACACTTTGTTTCTAATAAGTATCCTTCAACGTCAGTAAGTAAAAATAGATATTCTCCTTTTACCCAATCCTCTTCTACACTCATATGAAAGGCTTCTATGAGCTCTCGGTTTTTATGTATTTTTATTTCTAAATCTTCTGGATTTAGCATTATTCGTGGGGTAGTTTCTAAAGGGTCAATACCTATTTCTTTACATCTCTTATATGAAGAAAGTAGCTCCTCCTGTGGACATAAAAAATTCATTTTTTATACCCCCAAAAAGATTGAACCGTTTTTAATATTATACAATATTTAGAGCAAAATTTGTGAAATTTGGAACGAAAGTGTCATTTTGGGGAACGAAAATGCATTTTTCGCCTAATATTTTACAATTAAAAATAAAAATTGAGGAGAATAACCTCCTCTTAGGCTGTAAACAAAGTCAAATTGAAAAATTTCTGCTTAATTGCCAGTACTTGAATAATGCCTTAAAGCCAAGTTCCAAACTTTGTATGAAATTAAGAAAAAGAGGATCGAAACTACAGGAGTTATTAATACTAGCACCAAACCATATTTATAATTTGCTATATAAAACAAACTGGGATAAAAAGCTGTAAAACCAATTGGAATCAAAACTGTAAAAACAATTTTGAGGATATCGTTGTATATTGTGATTGGATATTTTGAAAATTCAAAAAAATCCATTACAAGATTGGATATACCTGTTTCGCCAATTGTAAAAAAAGAAATTGAAGAAGATATTAGTCCCAAGGAAGCATATATTAAGCTTCCTGAAAGAAGTAATACAGGCAAAAAGATTAATTTTATTGACACTATTTTCAGCCTAACAATGGCAATTGTAAGAACAATTATGCCAAATATTAAATCTCCTATCCCATCTTCATCAAAAGAGTCTGCCATTATCTGAAATATGACATCAACCGGTTTTAATAAAAAACTATCTAATAAACCTGTCCTCGTATAGAAAGGCAGTGAAATAGTATTTATAAAAAAGCAGTGCCAAATTGCAAAACTTGTACTGGAAAAACCGTATAAAAATAAAATTTGATTGAAGTCCCATCCTTTAATATTATCAATAAGGTGAAATATAAAAAAGATTATTAAAAGGTTTATCAAGTTCTTTAAAATCAAGGCAACAATTCCAAAAAGAAAATCAGCATCGTATTCCATAAAAGAGCTTATATTTATCTTTGTAAAGTGAATATAAAGCTTTATGTACCTCAAAAGCATATTTTTCATATATTAACCACCTTGTACCTTTATTTTCTTTAAGGCATTTCTATAGACAAGAACATACAATAAAAGCAATAAAGCAATTGATACAGTTTGATATTTTACTACATTACAAAAATCATAATTGGCTTTATTCATAATAAACTCTATGGGTGTAAAATAAATTATTCTAAAAGGAAGCCAATCAACTATCTTTCTAAAAACAGGAGGATAGAGAGATATTGGCATCAATCTTCCTGAAAATATTCCCACTATGACATATTTAAAGCTTTGTATTCCCCAAGTACTGGTGGTATAAAAAGCTATAATCCCCATCAGCAGTTCAAAAAAGAACACAAAAACATATGACAGTAAAAGTATAAGTGCAAATTGAAAAAATCTTAAAACTGTCAGTTCTAATTTATAAGGAAGAAGAACCAACAGAACTATAAAGATGAATCCCCCATTTATTAATAACCTATATGCACTTTTGCCCAGAGATTCATAAAATAGCTGTGTTTCAATTTTAACTGGTTTTAAAAGTAAATGAATGATGTCTCCTGTTCTAACATGAAAAGCTATTTTACTACTTACATCCGTTGGAAACACGTAACTTATAATCTGGGCTAAAAAGATATAAAAAATAATATCATTAAAACTATACTGTTTTATATCGCCGGAATGATATATAGCCTGCCACAAAAAATACTGCATAATTAAGTAAAGCAGACCAGATAAAAAACTAAAAAAGGTACCTAATCTGTAAATGTATTGGCTTTCAAAACCTATTTTTATCAATTTAAAACCCAATCTTGCCTTTGTAGAGATTGTCTCCATTTTTCCTGCCCCTATCTTTATTTTGAAGATAAATTTGTTTTACAATATCTTTAAAATCAGGATAGTTTATTTCTACTCCTAACACAGTATTGTAACTAAATACATCTGTAAGCACTTGAGGCACTAAATCTTTAGAAACGTTGTCGACCTTTAAAAAGTTTTTAGATATACTAAAAGGCAAACTTTTTACACTTTGTGGTATTACTGCTTCTTTGTTTTTCAGTGTAAAGATGATTTGGCTTCCAACTTCTAATGTGTTTAAAACTTCATCTTTTGAAGCATCAAAGAGAATTTTACCTCTATCCAAAATTATTATTCTATCACTTACCTCTTCAATGTCAGATAAATCGTGGGTAGTGAGAATAATTGTAACTTTCTTTTCTTCCTTGATTTCTTTTAAAAAATGAAGTAAGGCCTCTTTGCTAAAAATATCTAAACCTATGGTAGGCTCATCTAAAAACACAACCTCCGGCCCGTGTAGAAAAGCAGCGCATAACTCAGCCCTCATCTTTTCACCTAAACTCAATGTCCTTACTGGTCTATGCATAATTTTTTTTATATCAAGCACTTCAGAAAAATAATCAAGCCTTTCTTTAAAAACTTTATCATCTACATTATAAATTTCTTTCAACAAGCCGTAAGACTCATAAGCTGGCAGGTCCCATCTTAACTGGGTTCTTTGTCCAAATACTGCCCCAATTCTATAATTGTTTTTCATTCTATGTTTTGAAGGAATATTGCCAAATACTCTGACCACGCCCTCTGTAGGCTCTAAAATCCCTGTTAAAATTTTTATGGTTGTGGATTTTCCAGCCCCATTTACTCCAATTAGCCCTACACTTTCACCCAAATCAATAGAAAAGCTGACATTATCTAATGCTTTAACTTCTTTTACACCTTCCCTACTCCATAGTCTTTTAAAAATCCTTCCAAGACTTTTCCCTTCATAAGCGCAATAAACTTTTGTTAAATTCTTAACCTCAATAACTCTCATTTGTATCCTCCAACTTTTTCAAATTATAATTATCATTTCATGTCCATTAGGCATAACCCGGAATAAAAGAAATAACCAGAGATTGGCTTCTACCTTTCTTTGTTTTTATATCTCTATCTTTATTTCATAGTAATTAGCTAAAGCATGCCAACAGCTAAGCACTTTTCCTCTATTAGCAGTATTAGAGTCTAAATCGTATTTTTGTATAACCAAAGTAGTATTACCAACTTCTTCTACTGCTTTAAGCGTTTAAATTCTACTGGATATTTTTTTACTCCCACCTTTCATTTTAGCCCCTATTAGTTTTTATTTTAACTAACCTAGTATACGATTGTCCAGATAGATTAATGTGCAGATTTTCTTAGGAATTTATCTATAATTTTTGCATGATATGAAAATATTATTGATAATCGTTTAAGTATCTTAAATAACTTTCAATAATTTTATCAAAAGAATAACAATTACCTTTAAACAAGTCTCCCTTCCTTAGTATAGCTTTATAACTACATCCTCCCCCACATATATACTTAAATTTACATTTTATACAATTAGAAATAGTAGTAATATTTCTGTTTCTCCATTTATTTATTCTATTGTCATCTAATACATATTCATTACCGAATTTTTCGCCTATTTTAAATTCATCTCTACCAGCTCCCCACCAGCAACTATAAATATAACCTAATGCATCAAAAACATATTGATTTCTACACGCATCGCAAAAAACAAATTTCAAAGGAGGAGTTTCATTACCTCTTAGAGCATCAATAAATGATATGCCATGGAAATCCAGTCCAAATAATCTATTTTTTTGAGGCATACTTTTGAAAATTGACAAGACTTTATTAAGTATCTCACACTCTTCCAGATAAATTTTATTGGGATTATGACCACTAAAGGAAATAGGATATAGGTAAATGTGGAAATTTTTAAAATTATTCCATTTTTTGCTAATTACTACCTCTGATAATTCAGGCAAATCATTTATATTTTGTTCATCAATGTTAACTCTAACATAAGTATAGATGTTATTTTCTAATAAACAATCGATTGATTCACACACTCTTTCAAAACTATTGATAGTAGTATCAATTGGTATCCTACGCTTATTATGTGTTTCCACACTACCATCCAATGTTATTTGACATGTAGTAATTCCGTATTTCTTTAAATTTTTAATATATTTTTTTATTTCCAAACCATTTGTTATAAAATTCAATTTATAAGAGACGGAAAGATTTTGTATATTCTTAAATAAGTAATCATAAAATTTCATATTTCTTTGCATTATAGGCTCTCCACCTAATATATTAAATTCTATATCTTTATTTCTTTCATCTTTTAAAATTTCTTTCAATAATTTAACTATTGCTTCAGCATAATCGATATCCATAATTTTTTTAATTCGTTTCAAATCACCTTCATAACAATATTCGCAATTCATGTTGCACAGATATGTTGGTATTATTGTGAAATTTATTCTATTGCTGATTATTCTCTGCAATTTTTTTTGTAATATATTGCTTTTCTCCTCATATAAATGTGAAAACTCTTCGTAAATTTCTAAATTGGCACTAGTCTTACTTATGTAATTTATTTTTCCAACAAGAAAATCGACAACTGCTCCTTTTTTCTCATTGATATCATAATAACTTTGATACTGATTAAGAATAATCTTGTCCATTGAAAAAGCCCTCCAGTTCTAATTCAACCAAAAAGTTATTTAAAGAATTCTCTATATCTAGACAATACGGAGAGGTTATATCTCCATTAACTGCTAAATTTGAAACCAAACAACCTCCATTACACATACCAATAAATTTACATTTTAAACATTTTTCATTGTCTAATACCGAATAACTACTCCAGTTCTCTTTTTCTTTATAAAACATAAAGTAAGGATAATATTGCCCAATAGCATAAGATACATCTCCAGCAATTTCATCACAGGGATAAATTTTGCCATCCGGATAAAAAGCAAAAACCCCAGGATATATAGCTTTACATCCCTTCAAATTTGGGATAGCTATTTCTTTTTTAAGAAATTGTCTATAAATTTTACCTAAAATACTAACTTCACTTCCTATCAGCATTTCATCTGTTATTCTTTTGTCTTTTAGTTTTGTTCTTAAAAGAACCGGATAATATTCTGTGTAAGGTAATTCATTTTTATAAAAATTATTTTCTGGATGTTTTCTTGACTGTATTCTACCAAATTCTATCCTACAATTTTGTTTGCCTAAAATATCGTTAATTTCTAATTCGTTAAATAAATCTGAAATTGAGTCACAATTAAGTTTATCAAGTAAAAAATTTATTATCACTTGAATATGATCGTACTTATTCAAGACATACCTTATATTATCTGTAATTATGCTAAAAGTATCAAAATTAGAGTTATCTCTTATAAAATTATGAATTTTCTTAGGACCGTTTAAAGTAAATCTTAATATTTTTATCATTTGTTTATTTGAACTTAAAACATCGTCATATTGTTTTAAGTATATCCCGTTAGTAACTATTTCAACAGTTGCATCTATAGTCTTAAACCTATCAAACATATATTCTATTATTTGCTTATTCTGAGGTAGTAACGGTTCCCCTCCAAAAATGACTAAATGCTTATTTTCTTTTTTACTTAGTAAATCGATAGTGGTAACTACTGAATCGACATGCTTTTTAGAAATTGTAATATTTTTACTTTTATAATCACGTTGGTAACAATAAGGACAATTCAAGTTGCATTCGGTAGTTACATATATGAAAAATTGTGGTTTTAACCTCCCTTTATTTCCTAAAAGAGTTATTGCTTTATTTAAAAGAGCTTCATCGCTCCCTTTATCTTCCACAATAAATAATTTAGAAATTAACTTTCCTAGTTTTTTATTGCTTATAAAATCAAATTTATTTTTTTCCCACAAAACAATATCTTCTCCAGTTAGAATCTCATAACTAAATGTCAAAGTATGAAAAAGTAAAAGCTTACTATTTATAAAACACTCATGAATATACTTTGATTTAAACATTATAATTCTCCTCCACATATAATCATTTCTTGACCTATTATCGAAATACTTAATAAATCTAAAAATCTAAGAACTACATCACTCACTAGTAAGAGAAGAGTGATGTAGTTCTTCTAACATTTGAATCAAAATTACTACGTAACTTAACTACTTTTGTTTAACCGTCTCCGATTGTATTTTTTCTCCCATACATACAATTACAAACGTCAGAAATTATTTTTAATTCTTCCTCAGTTAAATCTAACCACGTTTTTACATCTAAATCTTGTTTCTTAATTCGTGTTTTAACCCCTTCATCTTGTCTTTTAACTTTCATCCCTTTCACCTCCTACTTGTTAAAAAGTTTATCGCAAGAAAGGAAAACCCTTCCTGCTGGCGTAAATAACAGGAATTAGATTAGAAAACCTGAATTTTTTAGAAAAAGCTATCGCTCTCAGTTAGTTTAACTGTCCCTGAAAGAGACCCTCTCGAAATAAAGATATAGCTCCTTACAATTACTAGAGAAATGGTACTTTTAGTATCGCAGTTAGGTAAGTTTAACTATTACACTGCAACTTACAATATCTAAACCACACTGGCAAATTGTTTTCTAATCTTTTTAACAAGCGATAATTCTTTTTTAATATTTCCCTAAAAGCTAAACCTCTTGTTTTCACTATTCAATACTCAATAACTATAAACTTGTGCATAATTTGAAAGCCTTAATTTAAGCCACTTCCAAGATGTACTTTTTTGCTATTGTAAAAGTCAATATATTTTTGCACAAAAAATGGAATATAATTTTGTACAAAAAATGTACTAAGATGCATTCGAAGAACTGTTAA
>NZ_JAFCAC010000066.1:0-7991 GCF_018588165.1 Thermoanaerobacter sp. CM-CNRG TB177 | reverse complement strand
TTAACGGTGAGGTCAGTTATAAAAATTTTTTTCCTACAAAATCTTGACACAGACCCACATCTTTCATTTTGTTGATAATCAATATTATAAAGTGATAAAATTATATTGTCAAAAATATTTGAAAAATACGCTTTTCATTTGATAAAATATACAAAAATAAGATGATGGAGGTATTATCGTGTCTGTACTTGATGTTTTGCAAGAAAGAGGATATATTCAGCAAATGACTCATGAAAATGAAATAAAAGAGCTTTTAGAAAAGGAAAAAATCACATTTTACATAGGTTTTGACCCTACTGCAGACAGTTTGCATGTAGGACATTTTCTTCAAATTATGGTAATGTCCCACATGCAAAAAGCAGGCCACAGGCCTATTGTGTTAATAGGCGGCGGAACTGCTATGGTGGGAGACCCAAGTGGCAGGACTGATATGAGGAAAATGCTTACTAAAGAGGAAATAGACAGAAATGCTGAGGCTTTTAAAAAGCAAATGCAAAGGCTTATTGATTTTTCTGATGGGAAAGCCATTATAGCCAATAACGCTGATTGGCTTTTAAACTTAAATTATATTGAATTTTTGCGAGACATAGGGGTTCACTTCTCAGTAAATAGAATGCTTACTGCAGAATGCTTTAAGTCCCGATTAGAAAGAGGTCTTTCCTTTTTAGAATTTAACTACATGCTGATGCAGGCTTACGATTTTCTCGAATTAAACAGAAGATATAATTGTGTAATGCAGATGGGGGGAGACGATCAATGGTCTAATATTATTGCTGGAATAGAGCTTATACGAAAAAAAGAAGGTAAACAGGCTTATGGCATGACATTTACTTTGCTTACTACCAGCGAAGGTAAGAAAATGGGAAAAACAGAAAAAGGAGCGGTATGGCTTGACCCGAATAAGACTTCGCCTTATGAGTTTTATCAATACTGGAGAAACATAGCTGATGCGGATGTGGAAAAGGCTTTGGCACTTCTAACTTTCTTGCCTATGGATGAAGTGAGAAGATTAGGGGCATTAAAGGATAAAGAAATAAACGAGGCGAAAAAAATACTAGCATATGAGGTTACAAAACTCGTACACGGTGAGGAGGAGGCGCAAAAATCACAAAAGGCGGCAGAGGCTTTATTTGAAGGTGGTGGCGATTTAAACAATGTGCCTTCTGTTACAGTGCCTTCTGATGTTTTAGGCAAAAAAGTTTTAGATGTGCTTTTTGAAGCAAAAATAATACCCTCAAAGAGCGAAGGAAGAAGACTTATTCAACAAGGCGGATTGTATATAAACAATGAAAAAGTTGAAAGTATTGATGAATATATAAAAGATGATATGATAAAAGATAATAGCATTTTAATAAGAAAGGGCAAAAAAGAGTATCACAGGCTTGTCATTAAAGAATAAAGGGGGAGCTTTTTGTGTCAAGAGAATTTCTCTTGGCACAATTTTTACATGTTCTTGAAAGAGGTGCTAAGATGGTCTTTATTGCAACTGCTTTATATATTGAGGCAAAACCTCTAATTGAATATTTTGACTTAAAAAAAGACGTGGAAAATCGATATTTTCAAGTTTTTAAAAATGAAGAAATAACGTTGGTAGTAACAGGAGTGGGCAAAATAAATAGCAGTATAGCTGTTTCTCATGCGGCAACTCGATATTTGTATGTTCCACAAAGCTTTATAATAAACCTTGGTGTATGTGGTTCAAAAGATATCAATGAAAAAATAGGGAACATATACCTTGTTAACAAAATTATAGACAATGAAACTCATAAAAATTATATACCTGATATTTTGATAGACCATCCTTTTGATGAAAGTGATATAGAAACTTTTAATTATGTAGTGAAAGATAAAGGATTGATGACAGCAAGACTTTGTGATATGGAAGCCAGCGGTTTTTATCAAGCAGCTTCTAAATTTTTTGAAACCCACAGAATTTACATTTTAAAAATTGTCTCTGATAGTACAGATTTCGAGGGTGTTTCTAAAGATAAAATTTATGAGTTAATAAAAAACAAGTTAAAGGAAATAGATGAATTTATTAAGATATTGAAAAATAGTTTTAAAACTAGCGAAATATTTTCCTTTTATGAAAGAGAAATTATAAATTTTCTTTCACAAAAGCTAAAATTTACGGTAAGTCAAAGGCAAATTTTTTATAAAGCTTGCCTACATTATAAGATTAGAAAAGGAAAAAACATAGATTTTTTAAAAAACTTTTATGATGTACAGGTAAATAATAAAGAAGAGAGGAAGAGGGTCTTTGAAAAAATTCTCTCACATTTACGTTGAGAAGGAGATACTTCACAGTCCTATAACGCAAAATATTCTACAGAAATTTCCTAAAAGTAAAGTAGTGCTTATTGACAGATATAGTGAAGTATTTAATAGACCTAATCAAAACTACCTTATACAAAAAGAAAGGCAAAATCTTATACTGGCTAAAAAAAAATATGATTTTATATATAAAGGTTCCAAACTTTGTGAAGACTTTGGAAATACCAATTTTTATCATACATCAAATATATTCAATTGTGTATATGATTGTGACTATTGCTATTTACAAGGTATGTACCCTTCGGGACATCTTGTTATTTTTGTGAATATTGAGGACTATTTTAAAGAAATAGATAAACTTACACAAAATCAGAAGGTCTATTTAAGCATATCTTATGAAACAGATATACTTGCTTTAGAATATCTTACAGGATATACCAAAAGATGGATTGAATATGCAAAGGGAAATAAAAATCTCGTAATAGAGATACGAACAAAAAGTACCAATTTTTCTTCTGTGAAATCTATCGACATACCTTCTAATGTAATTTTCGCATGGACGTTGTTACCACAGCCTGTTATAAAAAAATACGAAAGGTTTACACCTTCTTTAGATAAAAGAGTGAAAAATTTAAAGAGTGCCATATCAAAGGGCTTAAAAGTTAGGATTTCTATTGAACCTGTGATGTATATAGAAAATTTTGAAGATGTCTATTCTGATTTTTTAAGAGAACTCTTTTTAGAGATTCCCAAAGAGGGTATAAGAGATGTCAACATTGGAGCTTTTAGAATGGTGAGAGAGCAAGCTAAAAAAATAGAAAAATTAAAAGAATATTCTCCGGTATTTTGCTATGAGACAGTTGTAAAAGATGGAATATTTACCTATAAAGAGGCAGAATATTTTGAGGAATTCGTTTATAGAGAAGTAATAAAATATATTGAAAAAGAAAAAGTATATGTTTTAGATAAACTCTCTTATTAGGGGAGTTTTTATCTTTTATTCTAATTGAGAGAGGTTATTACTCTTTTTAAAAAAGAAAGATTATTAAAAGCATCTTGATTTTTAAAATAAATTTCCTTATAATATAAATTGCTAACCCAATACTTCTGGGGGGTAGTAGTAAGATAAAGAGAAATAATTTGATTGATAATAAAATCTCGAATTGGATATCATAAATATTTAAAGAGGTGATTTGATGCTGGAATTTATAAAGGATGCAAAGCATTTCGAAGAAATAAAGAATAAAGAAGAGCTTTTTATGCTAATGTTTTATTCTAATTCTTCACAAAAAAGTCTTGAGGCTTTAGAAGTTATAAAAAAATTCAGTGAAGACAATCCAAAAGTTCCTGTTTATGTGGTAAATGCTTCTGAAATAAGAGATATTCATCCACAATATGGCATCAAAGTTGTGCCCTCAGTGATACTTTTCAAGGATAAAGAGCCATGGCAGTTTGTATTTGGACTTCAAAACAAAGAATATTATGAAAAACTTTTGGTCGTTGCTCCCTCAAAAGTTTCTGATGGAAAAGGGCAAAAGGTTCACAGGGTCACTGTTTACACTACTCCTTCTTGTCCATGGTGTAATGCTACAAAGGCATATTTAAGACAACATAATATACCTTTCAGAGAAATAGATGTGAGCAAAAATCCGAGTGCAGCAGCAGAATTGGTAAGGCGGAGTGGTCAAAGAGGTGTGCCACAGACGGATATTGATGGTACAATTGTAGTAGGGTTTGATAAAGCTAAGCTAAATCAATTGCTGGGAATCACTGACCAATAAGTTTTCTTGTACCTTGTCATATAAGTGAAGTATAATAAGTAATGTAATAACGAGCGGTAAAAAATAATAAAAGAAAGGGGAAGAAACTATGACAAAAATACAACCGATAAATGGTCATGCACTTATTAAATTAGAAAAAGAGCCTGAAGAGAAAAAGATAGGCGGAGTGATAATTCCCAAAACTGCTGAAGAAAAATTAAATCAAGGAATAATTGAAGCTCTTGCAGCAGGCGCGTCTGATGAGCTTGCTGTGGGGGATAGGGTTATATATAAAGAGTTTTCGGGTACTAAGATAAAACACGAGGGAGAGGAATATCTCATAATTCCAGTAGATGACATATTGGCTAAGTTTGTGGAAGTTGACGAGATATAAGAAGTCGGGGAAGTTGAAGTCCCGACTTCTTATATTTTTTATAAATAATTATTGACATATGTTTATTAAATGAAAATAATTATCAATTTTGTGTCTTTTCTATTGATTTGGTCGTTTAGGTGGTGTATAATAGTATTGCTTAAGTATTCCTATTAAAATAGTCGGAATTAAAAAGGAGTTGTAAAAAATGAGGGAAACATTGTTAGAAATAAAAGATTTAAATGTAGAAGTTGAGGGCAAATATATCCTTAAAGGGCTCAATTTAACAATAAAAAAAGGAGAAATACATGCGATTATGGGACCCAATGGTGGAGGAAAAAGCACATTGTGTAATTCCATCATGGGGAATCCTAAATATAGAGTGACAGGCGGCCAGATTTTATTTGAAGGACAAGATATAACAAATCTAAAAGTAAACGAAAGGGCAAAAAAGGGTATCTTTTTGTCTTTTCAGTACCCTGAAGAAATTCCTGGAATAACAGTGGATAATTTTATAAGGACATCTGTTAATGTTATGACAGGCCAAAATGTGCCGATGCTTCAATTTGCAAAAGCTATGAAAAACACATTAGAACTTTTAGACATGAATTCCGAGTACAGAAATAGATATTTAAATGTTGGCTTTTCTGGAGGGGAAAAGAAAAAAACAGAGATACTCCAGATGGCTTTTCTAAAGCCTAAGCTTGTAATGCTAGACGAAATTGACTCTGGCCTTGATATAGATGCTTTAAAAGTTGTAGCAGAAGCGGTCAAAAAGTTGAAGACGGAGGAGATGTCTATTTTGATAGTCACTCACTACAACAGGATATTGGATTACCTCGAGCCAGATGTAATATCTGTTTTAATGAAGGGAAAGATTGTAAAAAGCGGGGATAGAAACCTTGCAAAAATTCTTGAAGAAAAGGGTTATGACTTTGTGAGGAATGGCGTGTAAACCATAGGAGGCGAAAAAGATGAAAAAACCAGATATAAAGGAAATAGATTTTAGCATATACGATGTCAAAGACAACGTAAAGTACGAATATCAGACAGGGAAAGGGCTTTCTAAAGAAGTTGTTTTAGAAATATCTGAGCAAAAGAATGAACCTTCCTGGATGAGGGATTTCCGATTAAAAGCGCTTGAAATATATCAAAAAATGCCTATGCCCACATGGGGTGTGGACTTAAGTCAGTTGGATATTGACTCTATTATCGCCTATATACGTCCAAAGGCAAAGATGCAAAGGTCATGGGAAGAGGTTCCTGAAGAAATAAGGAGAACTTTTGAAAGGCTTGGGATACCAGAAGCAGAAAGAAAAGTTTTAGCAGGTGTCGGTGCTCAGTACGACTCTGAAGTTGTATATCACAACATTAAAGAAAATCTTACCCGCCAAGGTGTTATATTTGAAGATATGGACACTGCAGTAAAAAAATATCCTGACATAATAAAAGAGTATTTTATGACAAAAAACGTTACTCCTTCTGACCATAAATTTGTAGCATTGCATGCTGCAATATGGAGTGGTGGTACTTTTGTATATGTGCCTGAAGGAGTAAAAGTGGAGGTTCCACTTCAGGCTTATTTTAGAATGAATGCACCGGGGAGCGGCCAATTTGAGCATACTCTTATCATCGCCGATAAAGGTAGCGAAGTTCGTTTTATAGAAGGTTGTTCTGCGCCCCAGTATTCTGTTTCAAACTTACATGCAGGTTGCGTAGAACTTTTTGTAAAGGAAGGAGCACGCATAATTTATTCTACCATAGAAAACTGGAGCAAAAATACTTACAATCTCAACACAAAAAGAGCAATTGTGGAAAAAGACGGCATTATAGAGTGGGTATCTGGTTCTTTTGGGAGCCACAAAACAATGCTTTATCCAACTTCTGTATTAAAAGGAAAAGGGGCAAAGGCGGAATACACAGGAGTGACTTTTGCAGCAAAGGGCCAACATTTAGATACAGGTTCAAAAATGATACATTTGGCGCCTTACACCTCTTCAAAAGTTGTGGCAAAGAGCATATCAAAAGATGGCGGAATATCTACTTATAGAGGTTTTCTAAAAATAGGGTCTACTGCGGAAGGTGCAAAGGCTTCTGTGCAATGTGAAGGCCTGATGTTGGACGATATTTCAAGGTCTGATACAATACCAGTAATAGAAATTGAAAATGACAATGTAGATATAGGCCATGAAGCAAAAGTGGGAAGAATAAGTGATGAGCAGATATTTTACCTCATGTCCAGAGGTTTAAGCGAAGATGATGCAAGGGCTATGATTGTAAGGGGGTTTGTTGAGCCTATAGCCAAAGCCTTGCCGTTAGAATACGCAGTGGAGATGAATAGACTCATTAAACTCGAGCTGGAAGGCGCAATAGGATAGGAGTGAAAATATGTGGAAAAGGGTTAATATAGAAAAAATAAAAGTTCCTTCTTATAAAGAATACACTTTGGCAGTGGTGAAGGATTCATCACAAGATACTGTAAAGATAAAAAAGATAAAAGATTTACATCACTTACCAATAGAGACATTAATTTCAGCTAATAAAACTTTTGGTATTGATGATAAGTTTGTAAATATGGTAAAAACTTTATATAACACAGGATTCTACATTAAAACTTTTCAAAACACTAGTGTTGAAAAACCAATAGTGGTTGATTATATTACTGATGAACAAAATGACACACTAATTGATTATAATATCGTTGAAATAGAAGCCAATTCAAGTGCCACTGTTGTCTTTGACTATAATTCAGGTGCTCACGGTTTTCACAACGGAATAACAGAAGTGATTGCAAAAGAAGGTGCTACTGTAAATATAGTAAAAATACAAAGATTAGGAAACGAATTCAACGACTTTGACAACAACCTTGTAATTGTAGGGAAAGATGCTACAGTAAATTGGTCGAATGTTGTAATAGGAGCAAAAATGAGTACTTTTGATGTAACTGTATATCTTGATGAAATAGGTGCTACCTTTATTTCTAAATCTATTTTTTTAGGTGTAGATAGTCAAAAATATGACATGGCTTATAAAGTGTATCACCAAGCCCCAAAAAGTACTAGTAGTGTAGATTTAAAAGGAGCACTAAAGGGAAGCGCAGAGGCTACCTTTATAGGAAATATTGACATTAAAAAAGGGGCAAAAAAGGCAAAAGCTGAGGAAAATGAAACTGTGCTTTTGCTGGACAAAACTGTAAAGTCTGTTGCAATTCCTGCTCTTTACTGTGGAGAAGACGACGTAGTGGCTAAGCATTCTGCCAGTGCAGGTCAAATAGACGAAGATAAACTCTATTATGTGATGAGCAGAGGCTTTAGTTTTGAAGAGGCTCGGCTTTTAATGGTTCAAGCCATATTAAATCCTGTAATAGATTTAATTCCTTATGACCCTGTAAAAGAAATCATCATAAGGGGTCATATAGGGAGGAAGATAATAAAATGAAAAATATCGATATAGAAAAGATTAAAAAAGACTTTCCCATATTAGATGTTAAACCTCACGGGAAAAAGCTTATTTACCTTGACAATGCTGCCACAACTCAAAAGCCAATTAGCGTTATAAAAGCTATGGATAAATATTATGAAGAG
>NZ_JAFCAC010000065.1:0-58655 GCF_018588165.1 Thermoanaerobacter sp. CM-CNRG TB177 | reverse complement strand
AGCGCCGATGGTACTGCTTTCGCGGGAGAGTAGGTCGCTGCCGGTAAAATTTTATACATATTTAAAAAGAGGTAGTCTGTTTTTAAAATGGACTATCTCTTTTCTGTTTTTATCTCTGAAATTGGTAGTCAAAATTACCAGCCGCTTTTGTTCATCGGGGCTTGAAGCGGCAGGGATTCCCACCGCTTCAAGCCCCTTTTTTCTTATAAAATCGACTCCCATCTGAGTATCTACTGGTGTACCAGCGATGACACCGATAGTTTTATCAGATCCTGACAATAAAATCACCTCCTGCTTAAAAGGCGGGTACGACAGCACCTTTATATGTTTCCTCAATGAATTTTTTAACTTCTGGAGAATTTAAGGCTTCGGCTAACTTCTTAAGTTCAGGCCTAGATTCATCGCCTTTGCGGACCACCAGTACATTGACATAAGGGGAATTTGCTGATTCGATAAAGAGAGCATCCTTAGTGGGTATAAGTCCAGCTTCCAAGGCGTAGTTGGTGTTTATTACCGCTGCGTCTACATCTGACAGTACCCTTGGCAGAGTAGCGGCTTCCAGCTCGGAAATCTTAATTTTTTTAGGATTTTCGACAATGTCATTTACTGTTGCTTTAATACCTGCATCTGGTTTTAATTTTATTACTCCAGCTGATTGCAGCAGTAGCAAAGCTCTTCCGCCATTGGTAGCGTCGTTGGGTATGGCAATGGTAGCGCCTTCTTTTAACTCACTGAGGTTTTTGATTTTTTGGGAGTATATACCCATGGGTTCGATATGAACTTTAGCAATATATGTTAAATCAAGATTATGCTCCTTTGAGAAATCTTCAAGATAAGGGATGTGCTGGAAATAGTTAGCATCTAATTCTTTTTCAGCTAGCTTTAGGTTGGGTTGCACGTAATCTGTGAACTCTACAATCTCTAGAGTAATTCCCTCTTTTTCGAGGAGGGGTTTTACGACGTTTAAAATTTGGGCGTGGGGCACTGGAGTAGCTCCTACTTTGATGGTTGTTTTTGATACGCCCTGGTTTTGGGTTTGTTTGTCGGAAGTGGGTCCTTGTTTTGTTCCGCATCCCGCAATAAAAATTGTTAGAAGGCTCAGTAATAAAAGTGTAGTTAAGAACTTTTTCACATCAATCTCCTCCTTTATTAAAAAAGTAAAATTTACCGATTTTTTGACAGCTGTTTTACTAGTACATCTCCTATGAGTTGAATTAGCTGTACCATAGCTACCAAAATTGCTACGGTATAAAGCATAATGTCGAGCATAAATCGCTGATATCCATATCTTACTGCTAAATCTCCTAGCCCACCACCTCCTATAACACCTGCCATGGCAGAATATCCCACTAAATTTATAGTAGTTATGGTAATCCCTGCGGCTATTGAAGGTAAAGCCTCGGGGACTAGCACCTTGGTTATGATTTGAAGGGGTGAAGCTCCCATAGACTGGGCTGCTTCAATGATACCGCGGTCTACCTCTCTTAATGCTGTTTCGGTAAGCCTTCCCATAAAGGGAATAGCCGCTACCGAAAGGGGAACAATCGCTGCGGTGGTCCCTATAGCTTTCCCTACAAGCAATCGTGTAAAAGGTATAAGCACGATTAAAAGTATTACAAAAGGCACAGAGCGAAAAATATTTACAATAGTGCCTAGTATTTTGTTTAAAAGTTCGTTTTGCAGTATCTGATTCCTGTCGGTTACCATCAGCAGGATTCCGAGGGGTACCCCGAAAATCGTTGCTATGAACGTTGATACCACTACCATGTATATAGTTTGCCACGTTCCGACCAGCAATAAGTTTATAGTTTCAGACATTTTCAATCACCTCCACATCGAGTCCCAGCTTTTTTAGATATTCCAGGGCATCATCTGTTCGATTGTTTTTTCCTCGGAGTTCAACCACGAGAGTACCGTAGGGAGTGCCTTGGATGTGGTCAATGTTTCCGTAAAGTATGTTGGTGTCAACGTCAAATTTTCTTACAATATTGGATATAATGGGCTTTGCTGTAATTTCTCCCAAAAAGCCAATTTTAACAATCTTGCCTTCCAAGTACCCGTGAGACAGATTTTTAATCCTATCTTTTAGTTCTTTAGGAATTTCTGATAAAGTTATAGATTTCAAAAAATTGCGAGCGGTTTCTGTCTGAGGTTTTTTAAATATTTCGAGAAGAGGACCCTGTTCCACCACACGGCTTTTTTCAATGACTGCCACTTTGTTACAAATTTGTTTAATGACATTCATTTCGTGAGTTATCAGCACTATGGTAATTCCCAGCTGCCTATTGATATCCTTTAAAAGGTTCAAAATAGAAAGAGTTGTTTCCGGGTCCAGTGCTGAAGTTGGTTCATCACACAGCAGAACCTTTGGATCATTTGCTAAGGCTCGTGCTATGCCTACCCGCTGTTTTTGACCGCCTGAAAGCTGAGAAGGATAGTTGTCAGACTTGTCGGAAAGCCCTACTAGCTCCAGAAGATTATCTACTTTTTTATCGATTGTCCTTTTGTCCAGGCCGGCAATTTCTAAAGGGAAAGCTACATTGCCTCTGACAGTTCTGGATGATAACAGATTAAAATGCTGGAATATCATGCCTATTTTTTTCCGCATTTCTTTTAATTCAGAGGGAGAAAGCCGAGTCATTTCAACACCATCTATTTCTATCGAGCCGGAAGTGGGCTTTTCAAGCATGTTTATGCAACGCAGAAGAGTACTTTTGCCTGCGCCGCTAAGGCCTATAATTCCAAAAATATCACCTTTTTCTATGTTGAGGTTGACATTTTCCAGCGCTTTGACATTTCCTGAACTTGAGTGGTAAATTTTTGTGAGATTTCTGATACGGATCAAAGAAAGCCCTCCTTTTCCAAAATAAAAATAAAAAACCCTCTTCTGACAGCGCGAAGAGGTTTTTGAAATCCTCTTATCTGCCAGAACTCAACGTTCTGCAGGAATTAGCACCGTGCAGCCGGAAGTATAAAACTTTCGGCCACCGGTTGCCGGGTTTCATCGGGCCAGTCCCTCCACCTGCTCTCGATAAGAGTTTTTATATTATTATTCACTTTAAACAATTTAATTAGAATATTAGCATTGTCCTGGACTTTTGTCAATAGGTCAAAAAATCATGGTGTAAGTGCAAATTTTTTGTAAAAATCAAAAATCAAAGAAAGAGATTGCCTCTTATGAACGATAATCTGAATAGCATTATACTACGATTTGAATTAGATTTCAATAATGATATAATGGAAATATTTAGACATATGCCAGAAGAATAAATTGTGAAAAAGAAAGTAGCAGTAGACCATTAGGATGGACTTTTTTCTGTTATTGTTTGTTATAATTTTAATAAGCACAACAAAAATTCCAATACAATTATTTCCAAGGAAATAGGCAAAGGAGGAGTAACATGAGGACATTTATTGGGATCGAGTTAGGTGAAAAAGCTACAGATGAATTATCGAGATTTCAGGAGGTACTGAAAAATTATACGATAAAAGGAAGATGGACTCATAAAGATAATTTCCATATAACTTTAAAGTTTTTAGGAGAAGTCGAGGCGGAAAGCATAACCGAAATAGAAGATGCTGTTAAAGTTGCTGCAAAAAGTATTAACCCCTTTTATATAAAATTTGATAAAGTAGGTTTTTTTAAAGGTAATAAAGACATGAGAGTATTGTGGGTAGGTACAGAAGAAAATCCTTTTCTTAATAAATTGCATGACAATATAGATGAGGAATTGCATAAAATTGGATTTAAAAAAGATGAGAGAAAATTTACTTCCCACATTACCATTGCCAGAGATATACGTTTAAACATTGGAATAGAAGAAGTAAATAATCTTTTTGAAAAACAAAAGAAAAATGATATTTTGGTCGATACAGTTTTTTTGTATGAGAGTGTTATACAAGAAAATAGAAGAAAATATATTCCTATATTTAGTGTGCCTTTAAGATAAGAAGTAAGATGCTTAAAAAGCATCTTACTCTGGATTTACATAAAGGGTTTTTTGGTTTGTGTATATTACAAAGCCCGGTTTTGCACCAGAAGGTTTTTTTACATATTTTTTTAAGGTATAATCAACGGGTACATTTGAAGAATGTTTCGCTTTGCTATATTTAGCGGCTAATTTTGCAGCTTCTATAAGTGTTGCTTCAGGAACTGGTTTGTTATTTGTCTTGATTATGACGTGGGACCCTGGTATGTCTTTTGTATGAAGCCATATATCGTTAGGATTTGCGAATTTTAACGTTAGATAATCGTTTTGAGTGTTATTTTTTCCTATATATATGTCAAACCCGTCTGAGGATACTACATGCAATGGTTGAGAAAGAGTTTGTCGTGATATTTTTTTCTTTTGTTGCTTATGTATATACCCTTGTTCAAATAGTTCATTTTTTATTTCTTCTATTTCTGATGGCAATGTACAGTTTTCCAGGTTCACTAATTGACCCTCTAAATAAGTTATTTCCTCGAGAGTATCGGATATTTGTTTTTCTATTATTTTATTGGCATTTTTTAACTTGCTGTATTTTTTAAAGTATCTTTGGGCATTTTCTGAAGGGGAATATTTTTTGTCAATGGGTATTTCAATTTCTTCGCCAGTGTAATAGTTTATAGTTTTCAAGTTTTCCATTCCTTTTTTTAGAAGGTGCATATTTGCTGTTATAAGTTCGCCGTAAAGTCTAAAAGTGTCAGCGTTTTTTGCTTCGTTTAATTCTTGTTGAAGTTTATCTAGTTTGTTATAAAGTTTTTCTAAATTGTTGTTGATGATTTTTCTTAAATCCGAGGACCTTGCTTGCAAATTTATTATATTTGCTTTTTCACTGAAAAATTTACAAGCAGCTTGGTTTACTGTAGGGAAATAAGTTTTTGTAATATATTGAGTCAAATCAACACAAGAAAAGTCAATAACTTCATTTTTCTGAAAAGCAATGCATGGTTTTAAATTTAAGCTTAAAACATCTTCATATATTTTTTTTATGTGTTGATATAGATTTTCGATTTGCTCATTTTCTAATGATTCTACAAATCTGTCAGATACATTACATCTAAAAGCAACTTCTCTTGCTAAAGTGGGACTAAATCCTTGCAAAATATCTACTAGAGTTTTTTCAATTTTTTTTGACTTGTAATTATTAACAGCTTCTTTAAAAGAAGGTAGCGAGAGATTATTTATATTTAACTTTTCCTGCAGTGGTGGGTAGACATATTGCCTCCCAGGTAGTACTTCTCTTACTTTACTCATATCGGAATATATTCTTTTTATGCTATCTATTATCGTTTGATTAGCTTTGTCAATTAATATGATATTGCTGTGTCTTCCCATTATTTCAATAATTAGAGTTTTAATTGTTTGATTTTCTAATTCGTCTTTTGTTTCTATATCAATTTTTACTATCCTGTCAAATTCTACTTGTTTTATATCTATTATCCTACCACCCTGAAGAAATTTTCTCAGAAGCATACAAAACATTGGAGGCTCAGCAGGATTTTCTTTATTTTCTTCTGTAAGATATATTCTTGGATAATTTGCATTAGCAGACAATAGCAGTTTATAGTTTTTGCCTTTGTTTCGTATTATAAAGATTAATTCTTCTTTTTCAGGTTGATATATTTTATCAATTCTTCCGCCAACAATTTCTTCTTTTAATTCTTTTGTTATCGCATGTAAAGTTATGCCGTCTAAAGCCATAGTTATAACCTCCAGATTTTATTGTATATAAAAAGTATACCATGAAATCGAAGGGTTTAATAGGGAAAAATTAATTGTATTGATTTTGGTTGTAACATTTGTTACAATAAAACAAGATGTAAAAATAGGAATTAAAGTTTAATTGCCGTAAGTAGAAAATTGAAAAGCAAGAGAAAGAAAGATAGAGGAGGTGGAAAGTTGAAGTGGTTACTTTTTGTGTATAAGGTCCCAAGTGATTCGTCAACAGCTAGGGTTACTATATGGAGAAGAATAAAAAAAATTGGTGCTTTGTATTTACAACAGTCTGTATGTATTGTGCCTTACATGGAAAGGTTTTTAAAAGAAATAGAGAAGTTAAAGTACGAAATTAAAGGTTTTGGAGGAGATTTTAAAGCCTTTGAAGTAGTGGCCCTTGATAAAGAAATAGAGAAAGATGTGGTAAAACAATTTAATCATCAAAGAATGGAAGAATATAGTGAAATAAAGGAACAATGTGAAGAGTTTTTTAAAGAGATTGAAAAAGAGATAGCGAGAAAAAATTTTACTTTTGCAGAATTAGAAGAAAATGAAGATGAGCTGAATAAGTTATATAAGTGGTTTGAAAAAGTAGCCCAAAGAGATGTGTTTGAGTGTGAAATGAAAAAAGAGGTTAAGGATTTATTAGAAAAAGCCAGTCGAGACTTTGAATATTTTGCTTCATTGGTTTATGAAAATAATAAAGAGTGAAGGGAGGCATTTTAATTGTTAAATGTAATTATTTTGGGGTTGACAAGTCTTCTTACAGATATATCTACTGAAATGGTATATCCTCTGATTCCACTTTTTCTCACTTCTCAACTTGGGGCAAGCCCTACAATAGTAGGTATCATTGAAGGGTTTGCAGAAAGTTTAGCTAGTATACTTAAGGTTTTTTCAGGATACATATCTGATAAAGTAGGTAAAAGAAAGCCTTTAGCTATAGCTGGATATTCTTTTTCTACTATAGGAAAAATGTTTTTGTATTTTGCTACTTCGTGGGGATGGGTGTTTTTAGGTAGAACCAGTGACAGATTTGGAAAAGGAATACGGACAGCCCCAAGAGATGCTTTGATTGCTGAAGCTGTAGATAAAGAAAACATTGGAAGAGCATATGGACTTCATAGAGCATTGGATACTTTAGGTGCGACGATTGGAATTGCTTTGGCGTATTATTTTTTGACTTTTTATAGAGGAGATTATAAAGCGGTTTTTATGTATTCTCTGATACCAGCTTTTTTAGGAGTTTTTGTGCTGTTTTTTGCTAAGGAAAGCACAGTAAAACGTGAACTTTCAAAAAAGCTTTCATTTTCTTGGAGAAGTCTTGATAGACGCCTTCAAATGTTTTTAATAGTTATTTTAATTTTTGCCTTAGGTAATTCTTCTAATCAGTTTTTGCTTTTAAGGGCGAAAAATGTGGGATTTAGCGAGTCAGATGTTATACTTTTGTATTTGGTGTACAACATAGTTTATATGATTTTTTCGTATCCTATGGGAAGGTTGTCTGATAAAATAGGGAGAAAGAAACTTCTCATTATCGGTTATTTCCTTTACGGAATAGTGTATTTGGGATTTGCTGTTTTTGGCTTTAAAAGTGCTATGTGGATATTATTTTCTGTTTACGGCTTGTACATAGCCTTGACTGAAGGGGTTGAAAAAGCTTTAGTTGCGGAAATTTCTCCATCCCATTTAAAAGCTACAGTCATAGGGCTTCATGCTACTTTTACAGGTATTGGACTTTTACCGGCGTCTTTTATAGCGGGAATACTTTGGGATACATTGGGAGTAACTGCACCTTTTTATTTTGGCGGAATTATGGGAGTTTTGGCTGCTATTGGCCTTATGATCGTTTTATGATTGTTTTCCTCACATTTTCTTAAAATATCTAACCAAATTAGCCTTTTTTGTGTTATAATATCCTTGAAGATTAGAAAATGGAGTGATATAGGTGAAATTTACTAAAATGCATGGATTGGGGAATGACTTTATAGTAATTGAGGCTCTAGAAAATGTAGATTATAGTGAATTAGCTGTTAAACTTTGTGATAGGCATTTTGGCATAGGGGCTGATGGCCTTTTAGTTGTTGAGCCTTCAGGAATTGCAGATATTAGGATGAGAATTTTTAATGCAGATGGCAGCGAAGCAGAAATGTGCGGCAATGGTTCTAGATGTTTTGCAAAATATGTTTATGAAAGAGGGATAGTAAAAAAAGAGAAAATGACAGTGGAAACCTTAGCTGGAGTGATTATGCCAGAAGTTTTTGTAGAAAATGGGAAAGTAGAAAGTGTAAAAGTTTACATGGGTAGTCCTATTTTTGAGGCTAATAAAATACCTGTAAAAACTGATAAGCAAAAATTTATAAATGAGCCGGTAAAAATAGATGGGAAAGTTTATAAATTAACTTCTATAAGAGTAGGAGTGCCTCATACTATTGTTTTTGTAAAATCCTTAGATGAAAATATGATTAAAGAATTAGGTCCTAAAATTGAAAAATCTTCCATTTTTCCTCAAGGTACAAATGTGGATTTTGTAAAAGTAGAAGATAAAGAAAATATTTTTGTAAGGACTTGGGAAAGAGGTGTGGGGCTTACTCTTGCCTGTGGAAGTGGTGCCTGTGCCTCTGCAGTAGCTTCAGCAGTTTTAGGTAAGACGGAGCGAAATGTCAATGTCCATTTTAAAGGTGGTAAACTTTTAGTAGAATGGCTGGATGACAATAGTATTTATTTATCTGGAAGTGTGGAAGAAGTCTTCAGGGGCGAAATAGAGCTTTAGTTTAATACAGTGAGAATTTGACTATAATAAGAAAAAGGTGATATGATGATAAAAAGCATGACCGGTTATGGAAGAGGTGAGATTAAGGAAAAAGGCTATTATATAACTGTGGAAATTAAATCTTTAAACCACAGATTTTTAGACATAAATTGCAGGATGAATAAACTTTTAAGTGGACTTGAAGAAAAAGTGAGAGAATTTGTTTCAAAGCAGATTGCGAGAGGGAGAATAGAATTAAATATTGGTTTTGAAGTGTATGAAAGAAGTATTACTGTTATAGAAATTGATGAGAATCTTTTGTCAGAATATCTTAGAGTTTTTACTGATGTAAAGTCTAAATTTGAATTAGAAGGATTTATAAAGGTAAGTGATTTAGTGTATCTGCCGGAAGTTATCAGGGTAAAGAATGAGGATTTGGATTTAGAAGAAATATGGGAGTTATTAAAACTGCCATTGGGAGAAGCTATTAATAACCTCATTGACATGAGAAACAAAGAAGGTATAAAATTATACGATGATATAGTTAATAGAATGGGCAAAATTTCAGATATAGTAAAAGAGATTGAAGATTTGAGTTTTGTAATGGTAGAAGATTATAGAAAAAGATTGGAACAGCGTATAAAAGAATTGGGGGTAGATATAGATCCTAATAGGATGGCAATGGAAATAGCAATTATTGCTGACAAGTCATGTATTGCTGAAGAAATAACAAGGCTTAAAAGCCACATTGTTCAATTTAAAGATTCTTTAAAAGAAGAAGGTTCTATAGGTAAAAAATTAGATTTTATAGTTCAGGAGATGAATCGTGAAGCTAATACGATTGCTTCAAAGTCAATAGACTATAGAATTTCTAATAAAGTCATTGACTTGAAAAATGAGATTGAAAAAATTAGAGAACAAGTTCAAAATATTGAGTAGGGAGGAAAAAGTATGTCGATTAAATTAATAAATATTGGTTTTGGCAATATAATTTCGGCTAATAGATTGGTGGCAATAGTTAGTCCAGAATCTGCACCTATAAAAAGAATAATTCAAGAGGCAAAAAATAGAGGTATGCTTATCGATGCTACATATGGTAGAAGAACAAGAGCCGTTATAATTACTGATAGTGACCACATAATACTTTCTGCTGTTCAACCAGAGACCGTAGCTAATCGTCTCAATTCTAACAAGGAGATATTAGAAGATACTTTAGAAGAAGAGGAAGAAGAGGAAGAGTAGGGGGAATTTGTGTTGTCGAAAAAGAAAAAAGGGTTACTTATTGTACTTTCTGGGCCTTCAGGGGCAGGAAAAGGGACGATATGCAAAGCTTTGATGGAAAAAGAGAAAGATTTAAAATTGAGTATATCTGCTACTACCCGTCAGCCAAGAAGCGGAGAAATAGAAGGGAAAAACTATTTTTTTAAATCGGAAGAGGAATTTGAGAAAATGATAGAAAATGATTCTTTTTTAGAATGGGCAAAGGTATATGGCCACTACTACGGTACACCGAAGGATTTCGTATTAAAAAATTTAGATGAAGGAAATGATGTGGTTTTAGAGATAGATATTCAAGGAGCTTTAAAAATAAAAGAGAAGTTTCCAGAAGGAGTGTTTATTTTCATATTGCCTCCTTCAATGGAAGAATTAAAAAATAGGATTAAAAAACGGGGGACAGAGACAGAAGAGGAGATAATAAAAAGATTTAAAAGTGCTTATGAGGAATTAAACTATGTTTCCAGGTACAATTATGTAGTTATAAATGATAGTGTAGAAGAAGCGGTTGAAAAAATTAACGCTATAATTATTGCAGAGAAATGCAGAGTTGATAGAAATAAGGATTTGTACTTAGAAATCAAGGAGGGGTTGGTATGATTTTATATCCATCAATTGTAGATTTAATGGAAAAAGTAGATAGCAAATATACTTTGTGTTCTTTAGTTGCAAAAAGAGCAAGACAGCTTATTGCTGGTGACACTAAATTAGTAGACATAGATTCTGATAAACCTGTAACAATTGCTACAGAAGAAGTAAACAATGGACTTATTACTTATCAAAGACCGAAAAAATATGGAATAAAATAGAGGGTGTTGAAATGAATACAAGCAAAAAAAATGTAGTATTAGGGGTTACAGGAGGTATAGCAGCTTATAAAGCTGCAGACCTTACATCTCGACTCGTAAAAAAAGACATAAATGTGGATGTCATAATGACAAAGGAAGCTACAAATTTTATAAATCCTCTCACTTTTGAGGCTTTAACTAACAATAAAGTAGTTGTTGATATGTTTGAGGATAGGAAATATTGGGAAATTGAGCATATTTCTTTAGCAAAAAAAGCTGATGTATTTGCAATAGTTCCTGCAACCGCAAATATTATTGCTAAAATTGCTCATGGGATTGCAGACGATATGTTAACTACTACTATTCTTGCTACAAAGAGTCCTGTACTAATTGCTCCCGCCATGAATACAAACATGTATACCAATCCTGTGACTCAAAAGAATATTAAAATTTTAAAAGAATATGGTTTTTTATTTGTGGAGCCAGCTGCCGGAAGGCTTGCTTGTGGAACTTATGGCGCAGGAAGATTGGCTGATGTAGAGGAGATTGAAAAAGCTATTTTAGAGTTATTGGACAATGAGAAAAAAAGAGATTTTGAAGGGAAAAAGGTGTTAGTAACAGCAGGGCCTACTCGAGAGCCTCTTGATCCTGTAAGATACATTACAAATCGCTCTTCGGGTAAAATGGGCTATGAGATTGCAAAAGCTTTAGTGGAAAGAGGGGCACAAGTGATTTTAATTTCTGGGCCTACTTATATAGAGGTACCTAAAGATGTGACTTTTATTCCTGTAGAAACAGCGGTAGATATGTACAATGCTGTCATGATGCACCTTAATGAAGTAGACATTGTCATAGGGGCTGCAGCTGTTTCTGACTACAGACCTAAAGAGATGAAAAAAGAAAAGATAAAAAAAGATGAAGAGAAATTAACTATTGAATTAGTTAAAAATCCAGACATAATGTATGAAGTAGGACAGAAAAAAGGAAACAAGATTTCGATAGGTTTTGCTGCTGAAACTACTAATTTAGTAGAATATGCACAAAGAAAGTTAAAGGAGAAAAATATGGATTTAATAGTTGCAAATGATGTAACTCAAAAGGGAGCAGGTTTTGAAGTAGACACGAATATAATAAAAATCATAGATAGAGATTTAAACGTAAAGGAGTATCCTTTGATGACAAAGATAGAAGCTTCTCATGTGATATTAGATGAAATAGCTAAATTGTTGTAAGGCCTTTCGGCTTTTTTTATTTGGTAAATATTTAACAGGCGGAGGTTGCCATGTTTGCCGAGGTCGTTGTAGACATTAAATCTTCTAATACTGACAGGGTATATACTTATCGTATTCCTGAAGGAATGAATGTAAAAATTGGGATGAGGGTATCTGTCCCCTTTAATAATAGGTTTATAGAGGGATATGTAATAAGTATTACTGACAAGGCGTCTTATTCAGTGGATAAAATAAAGGATATCCATAGGATTTTAGACAGCTATAGCATATTTGATGAAAAAATGATTGAACTGGCTAAGTGGATGAAGGATTATTATAAATGTTATTTTTCTGAAGCTCTTCAGACTATAATGCCTGTAGGGATAAAGCAAGGGGAAAAGAAGGTAAAGGTTGTGAAAATAAATATTGATGAGATACCTTTCCAACTTTCTAAAAGAGCGCCAAAGCAATACGAGATTTTACAATATTTAAAAAATAGAAGTCCTATTAGGCTTTCTGAGCTTGTCAAAGTCCTGAATATAGATTATTCAGTTATAAAAAATTTACAAAATAAAGGGTATATAAAGGTTTATGAGGAAGAAGTTTTGAGATTTAATATAAAAGATATTGAAAGGACTAAACCTTTATCTTTGACAGAGGAACAAAAAAGAGCTGTAGAAGAAGTTAAAAAATCTATCTTGACAGGTACTTTTGATAAATATTTGCTTTTTGGAGTTACGGGAAGTGGCAAAACTGAAGTTTATCTTCAATTGATAGATGAAGCTATAAAAATAGGCAAAAGCGCTATAGTTTTAGTACCAGAAATCTCATTGACGCCTCAGACAATTGAAAGGTTTGTAAGCCGATTTGGCAATAGGGTAGCTGTAATACACAGTGGCCTTTCACCGGGAGAACGTTTCGATGAATGGCGAAAAGTAAAAAATGGTTTAGTGGACGTAGTAGTTGGTGTGAGAAATGCAGTTTTTGCTCCTTTTAATAATCTTGGCCTTATTATAATTGACGAGGAGCATGAGACTACCTATAAACAATCAGACTTAAGACCCAAATATAATGCTAAAGAAGTGGCAGAGAAGCGGTGTGAAATACAAAAAGCAGTTCTGGTTATGGCAAGTGCTACTCCTTCTTTAGAGACCTATTATAAAGCTAATAAAGGAGAATATAAACTTATAAGGCTTACAAAAAGGATTAATGTTTCTATGCCGAAGATAGAAGTTGTCAATATGAGTGAGGAATTGGCAAGTGGAAATACTTCAATATTTAGTCGTAAATTATTTTCCTATATAAAAGAAAATCTTAAAAGGAGAGAGCAAACTATTCTTTTTTTAAACAGAAGAGGATATTCTTCATTTGTTTCCTGCAGAGATTGTGGCTATGTGCCTAAATGTCCCAATTGTGATATTTCTTTAACTTATCATTTTGAGGATAAAAAATTAGTTTGTCATTATTGCGGTTATGAAGAGCCTATGAAAGATACTTGTCCTAAATGTGGGAGTAAAAGAATTAGGTATCTAGGTATAGGGACCGAAAGGGTAGAAAACGATATAAAAAAATTTTTTCCTAATGCAAGAGTTTTGAGGATGGATGTAGATACTACAAGGAAAAAAGGTTCTCATGAGAAAATTTTTTATGATTTTAGAAATGGTAAGGCAGATATTTTAATCGGTACGCAAATGATATCTAAAGGCTTTGACATTCCAAATGTTACATTGGTGGGAGTAATACTTGCAGATATAACTTTAAATCTTCCTGATTTTAGGTCCAGTGAAAGGACTTTTCAGCTGCTCACTCAAGTAGCTGGAAGGGCAGGAAGAGGTGAAAAGCCTGGGAGGGTTGTTATACAGACTTATGAAGAAGACCACTACAGCATAATTGCTGCAAAACAGCAAAATTATGGAAAGTTTTACAACGAAGAAATTAAATACAGAGAAATATTTAAATATCCTCCTTTTTCACATCTGATGAATGTAGTGATATCAGGAGAAAAGGATGAAGAGGTTAAAAATATGGCCGCAAATGCTTATTTAACTTGTCAAAAACTTATTAACAAACTTCAAAATAAGAGTTATAATAAAATACTAGGACCTGCTCCTGCTCCTATAAGTAAGATAAACAATAGATATAGATGGCAGGTCATTTTAAAAAGTGAAGATAGAAGTATTTTGGCGGAAATAGCAGAAGAAATCCAGAAGATGAAATATCCTAAAGATATAAGAATATCAATAGACATTGACCCTTTGAATATAATGTAAATTTAAGGAGGTATTAATTTTGGCAATAAGGTATATAAGAAAAATTGGGGATGAGGTCTTAAGAAAAAAAGCAAAACCTGTTACAGAGATAAATTCTCATGTTTTGACTATATTAGATGATATGGTACAAACGATGTATCTCAACGAAGGGGTAGGCTTGGCAGCAAATCAGGTGGGTATTTTGAGAAGACTAATAGTGATAGATATAGGAGAAGGACTTTTAGAACTTATAAATCCTGAAATTGTGTATGAAGAAGGTGAACAAGTAGGAGCAGAAGGATGTTTGAGCATTCCAGGAGTAGTAGGAGAAGTTAAAAGGCCTAAAAAAGTAAAAGTAAAATATTTAGATAGAGAAGGTAAAGAGAGGGAGATCGAAGGAGAGGATTTATTGGCAAGAGCTTTATGCCATGAAATAGACCACTTAAACGGAGTTCTCTTTATAGATAAGGCTATAAGATTTTTAGATGAAGAAGAGAAAGAAAATGTCAAGGAGGTATGATTGTTGAAAATTGTCTTTATGGGGACGCCTGACTTTGCCGTCCCCTCTTTGCAAAAACTTTTTGAAGAAGGATACAATGTAGCTTCAGTGGTTACGCAGCCAGATAAACAGAAAGGAAGGGGGATGAAACTTAGATTTTCTCCTGTCAAAGAAGTGGCATTGCAAAAGGGAGTAGAAATTTTACAGCCAGAAAAGATAAAAAACAATAAAGAGTTTTTAGAAAGATTAAAAGAGATAAATCCAGACGTCATAGTTGTTGCAGCTTATGGAAAGATTTTACCCGAAGAAATTTTGGCTCTTCCTAAGTACGGTTGTATAAATGTCCATGCTTCTCTTTTGCCAAAATACAGAGGAGCAGCTCCCATTAATTGGGCTATAATCAATGGTGAAAAAGAAACGGGTATTACTACAATGCTTATGGATAAGGGATTGGATACAGGAGATATTCTTATCAAAAAATCTATTCCTATTTTAGAGGAAGATGATGCGGAAACACTTCATGATAAGCTTTCTCGATTAGGAGCAGAAGTTTTAATAGAAACGTTAAAAAGATTGGAAAAAGGCACTTTGACGCCGGTTAAACAAAATGAAGAGGAGGCTTCTTATGCCCCAATACTTACTAAAGAAATGGGGCACGTAAATTGGAATAAAACGGCGGAAGAAATCCGAAATTTGATAAGGGGAATGAAACCTTGGCCTGGCTGTTACACGTTTTATAAAGATAAGATGTTAAAAATTTGGAAAGGAGAGATAGTCGAATACAATGGGAAAGAAGAAAATGGAACAGTTTTAAAGTCAAAAGGCGACTTAATTGTGAAATGCGATAAAGACGCCCTAAAGATAGTAGAGATGCAACAAGAAGGTTCTAAAAAAATGAGTATTAGGGAATATTTAATAGGTCACAATATACCTGAAGGGACAATTTTAAGATAATTTTTAAAAAGGAGAATAACTTTTGAAGGGGAAAAAAAGAATTTTTTTGGGGATATTGGCAGTTACCTTTTTGGTTTTTACTTTAGTCGTTTTGGGAATTTTATACGTAATAAATAGAGGGAAAATTGAACTTTATAGATATTTGTTTATTACGTTAATGATTTTTGTTCTATCTTTGATGGCTATAATTGTGGCTGTTATTGGAGCGACTTTTTATGTGGTGGTTGGTAAAAAATCTAACAAAATTTTAAACTCTTTCATAGCAAATTTTTTAGACCTTTTTTATCCTTTGGTGGTCTTTGTAGCAAGAGTTTTGGATTTAAAAATTGAAAAGGTAGAGCAGTCTTACATTGAAATAAAGAATTTTTTATTTAATAAAAATATAAAGAGATATGCCCCACAAGACATATTGATATTGTCACCTCATTGCATACAAAATAGCAACTGTAAATTTAAAGTGACTTATGATATAGATAATTGTAGACGATGTGGAAAGTGCCAAATCAATGATTTGGTAAATTTCAAGGAGAAATATGGCGTAAATGTGGCAGTTGCTACGGGTGGTACTATGGCGAGAAAGGTAGTGAAAGATACAAGGCCAAAAGTTATAATAGCGATTGCCTGTGAAAGAGATTTGACAAGTGGCATGCAGGATGTGAAGAAAATCCCTGTGTATGGTATAATAAATGACAGACCTAATGGGCCGTGTTTTAATACTCGTGTAGAGGTATCAAAGATTGAAGAGACCATAAAAAAAATATTAAATGGAGGGTGAATAATATGTTTTGGGATACTACGGTAATACTTTTAATACCTGCTTTAATATTTGCTATGTATGCACAAGCTAAGGTGCAGGGCACTTTTAGCAAGTATGCTCGCGTCAGAAATAGATATGGGTATACCGCAGAGGAAATAGCTAGAAAGATATTAGACGGTATGGGGCTTTATGATGTAAGAATTGAAAGGATACCGGGGAATTTAACTGACCATTACGATCCAAGAGCAAAAGTGTTAAGACTTTCTGAATCTGTTTATGGAAGTGACTCTATAGCAGCAATAGGAGTAGCTGCTCATGAAGCAGGGCATGCTATACAGCATGCAAAAGGTTATGTACCTTTGACTGTAAGAAACAGTCTTGTTCCGGTGGCTAATTTAGGTGCTAATTTAGCTTGGCCTTTAGTCATTTTAGGATTTTTCATGGGGGCGCCGGGACTACATTTGATAAACATAGGCATACTCCTTTTTAGTGCAGCAGTACTTTTTCAGGTTATTACTTTGCCTGTAGAATTTGATGCAAGCAATAGAGCAATAACACTTCTTCAATCAAATATACTTTTTACAAGAGAAGATATTGAACCTGCCCGGAGGGTACTACAAGCTGCTGCTTTGACTTATGTAGCTGCGGCATTGGTTTCCATTATGCAATTATTAAGACTAATTATTATAAGAAACAGCAGAGAGTAAAGGAGAAAATTTAGATAAATGAAACCAAGAAAAATAGCTTATAAAATACTTCAAGAAGTGTTGTCAAAAGAAGCTTATGCGAATATTTCCTTTAATAAGCATTTAAAAGGACGAGAATTAAAAGAAGTAGATAGAGACTTTATTAAAAAACTGGTCTTTGGTGTTATTGAAAGAAAGTACACGCTAGATTTTATACTTTCTTTTTTTGTAAAGAAGCCCGCGGATGAAAAAAGTAAGATTTTCCTTGAAATGGGATTATATCAGCTTTTGTACATGGATAAAGTTCCATCTTATGCGGCTATAAATGAAACAGTTAATATAGCTAAAAACGTATTGGGAATAAAAAGGGCAAACTTTATAAATGCAGTTCTAAGAAGCTATGAAAGAGAAAAAGAAAAAGTAATTTTCCCTGATAAAGAGAGGGATTTAAGGAAATATTTAATGGTAACATATTCTTATCCTGATTGGATTGTGGAAAGATTACTAAATAATTATGATGAAGAAAAAGCAGAAGCTCTTTTAAAAAGTTTAAATGAAAAACCCAAAATTTGTTACAGAGTTAATACACTAAAGATTGATATAGAAGATTTGAAAAAGCTATTAGTTTCTCGCGGTATTGTTTATAAAAAAGGTTATTATCTAGAAGAAGCGCTATATATAGATATTAAAAACCCTGAAAGTCATCAATTGTACAAAGAAGGGCTTATTTACATTCAGGATGAGGCTTCTATGTTGGTTTCTAAAATTTTAAATCCTAACGAAGGAGAGACGGTATTAGATGTGTGTGCTGCTCCTGGTGGTAAAACGACCCATATAGCGCAATTGATGAAAAATACTGGTAATGTTGTAGCTTTTGATTTACATCCTCATAGATTAGAGTTGATAAAAGAGAATTGTAAAAGATTAGGAATTACAAATGTAAAAGCAGAAGCCTTTGACTCTACTTTTGTTAATGACAAGTATCTGGAAAAAGCAGATAAAGTCTTAGCAGATGTCCCTTGTACAGGTATAGGTATAATCAGAAAAAAACCTGATATTAAGTTAAAGAATTATACGAAAAGTGAAATTTCACAATTAGTTGAAACGCAATATAAAATATTAGACTCCAGTTCAAAATATGTAAAAAAAGATGGATTTTTAGTGTATAGCACCTGTACTATAGGAGTAGAAGAAAATCACAATGTAATAATGAAATTTTTAAAAGAACACCCTAATTTTAGATTGGTTGATATAAAAGCTGAGATGCCAAGTGGATTGAATATTGAAACTGCTTCTTTAGGATATATACAAACTACACCTTTAGAGCATGGAATCGATGGCTTTTTTATAAGCAAGTTAAAAAGAATAAAATAACGTGCAAAACGATAGCCATGTATGAATTTATCAAGTAAACTTATGGGGATAAGAAACCTACGAAATTTCAACATGGACACGGAGGTATATTAAGTTGTACAATTTAAAAAATATGACGTTAGAAGAAATGGAAGAATTTTTTGTAAATATTGGAGAGAGTAGATATAGAGCTAAACAGATTTACAAGTGGATTTACGGTAAAAAAATTACAGATTTTGACAAGATGACAGATATCTCTAAAAATTTGCGATCAAAATTAAAAGAAATTGCTTATATTTCTCAATTAAAGGTAGAAGCGAGAAGGGTTTCTGAAATAGATAACACTGTGAAATACCTTTTTTTGCTGGAAGACAAAAATATCATCGAAGGAGTTGCCATAAAATACAGATTTGGAAATACTGCTTGTGTTTCTACTCAAGTAGGATGCAATATGAGATGTAGCTTTTGCGCTTCTGCTATTGGAGGTAAAGTTAGAGATTTAAAAGCCTCAGAGATGGTAGACCAAGTTATGGCTATAGACAGCGACTATGGCAAGATTTCTAATATTGTTTTGATGGGAAGTGGGGAACCTTTTGACAATTATGATGAAGTGATGAAATTTATAAAAATAGTGAATAACCCCCACGGTTTAGGAATAGGCAGCAGACATATAACTATTTCTACTTGTGGAATAGTTCCTAAAATTTATCAATTTGCAGATGAAAAACTACAGGTGAATTTATCTATTTCATTACATGCTCCTAATGATGAATTGAGAACTCAACTAATGCCAATAAATAAAGCTTATCCATTAGAGGAATTGATGAAGGCTTGTAAATATTATGTAGATAAAACAAGGCGCAGGATAACCTTTGAGTATTCGTTGATTGAAGGAGTAAATGATAAAAAAGAACATGCGTATCAATTGGTTGATTTATTAAAAGGTATGTTGTGTCATATTAATTTAATACCTATTAATTACGTAAGAGAAATAGGTTTTAAAAAGGCAAACAATGAAAAGGTGATGATGTTCAAAAGAATTATTGAAGATGCAGGGATATCTTGTACGGTGAGAAGGGAATTGGGTAGCGATATTGAAGCTGCCTGTGGACAGCTGAGGAGAAAGTATTTAAAGGAAAGGTAGGGTTTTTATGATTGCAGCTGCCCTAACTGATATTGGCAATGTAAGAGAAAAAAATGAAGATTATTATTATGCTTCGGAAGAAAAAGATTTGCCACTGTTTATTGTGGCTGATGGAATGGGAGGCCATAATGGGGGTGAAATTGCAAGTAAGTCTGCAGTTGAAGCCATTGTTGATTATTTTAAAAAGAATTATTTTAAGCTACAGGATAGAGGAATTTCCTCTATAGAAGGTTTTATAGAGAAATCAATTAAATATGCTAATAAAATTGTTTATTCTCAAGCCTGTTCAGAATGTGAATTGACAGGGATGGGTACTACTCTTACTTTGTTATTTTTTGAAAAAAATCATTTTTTTATAGGACATATTGGAGATAGTAGGGCTTATTTGATAAGAGATAACAGCATAAAGCAAATTACAGAAGACCATTCTTTTGTAGAAGAACTTGTAAAAATGGGTAAAATAACTCATGAAGAAGCCCGGATTCATCCTCAAAAAAATATAATAACAAGGGCTTTGGGAGTTGATGAGGAAGTAAAAGTCGATATATTCCATGACGCTGTTATGCCAGAGGATATTTTACTTTTGTGTACAGATGGGCTTACTAATTTGGTGACAGACCAACAAATTTTAGATGAATTTACTAAAAATGAAGATATAAATACCTCCTGTATTAATTTAGTAAATATTGCAAAGGCTAACGGCGGATACGATAATATAACTCTTATCGCTGTTAAGGAGGTGACATCATGATTGGACGTATATTAGGTAACCGATATGAAATATTAGAGAAAATTGGCGCAGGGGGAATGGCTAAGGTTTACAAAGCAAAGTGTCATCTCCTTAACAGAATAGTGGCAATCAAAATTTTGAGGCCTGAATTTGCAGCAGATGAGGATTTTGTGAAAAAATTTAGAAGAGAGTCTCAGGCAGCGGCAAGTCTTTCTCATCCTAATATAGTGAGTATATACGATGTTGGGCAAGAAGGAGATATTTACTACATTGTGATGGAATATGTAAAGGGACGTACTTTAAAAAAGCTTATAAGTGAAAATGGAGGACCGTTAGAAGTAGGTAGAGCAATAGAAATAGCAAGACAAGTTTGCAAAGCCTTGGATCACGCTCATAAAAATCGAATAATTCACAGGGATATAAAACCACAAAATATTCTTGTTACTGAAGAGGATGTGGCGAAAGTTACTGATTTTGGAATTGCAAGGGCTGCCAATGGTTCTACCATAACTTATACCGGAGATGTGGTAGGAACTGCTTATTATTTTTCTCCTGAACAAGCAAAAGGCGGAATAGTAGATGAAAGAACGGATATTTATTCTTTAGGAATTGTCCTTTATGAAATGCTAACGGGAAAAGTACCTTTTGAGGGAGATAGTCCTATTTCTGTCGCTTTAAAACACATTCAAGAAGAGATAATTCCTCCTTCCAGGCTAAATGAGAAGGTGCCAAAAGAATTAGATCAAATAGTTTTAAAAGCTACACAGAAGGATGTAAATCTTAGGTATCAAACTGCAGCAGATTTTCTTAAAGACTTAGATACTTTTTTGCGAAATCCTAAAGAGCTAAATTTCAAAGAAGAGGAAATTACAAAAACACGGGTGATTCCTTCTAAAGATGTAGAAGAGTTAAAAAAAGCAGCACAAAAAAAAGAAAAAGAAAAGAAAAGACGAAATGTCATAAAGAAAATAACAATTGCTTTATTAATTCTTTTGTTGATGGCTTCTTTATCTTATGGCACGATATACGTCCTTAATAACTTTTTTAAAGTGAATGATGTAGTAGTTCCAAATATTGTTGGTTTGTCTTTAAATCAGGCAAGCAAAATTTTATCAGACCATAATTTGAATATGGAGATAAGCGAAGAACAGTACAGTGATAAACCCGAAAATACTATTTTATCTCAAGATCCTTCACAAGGCAGCGTAGTAAAAGCTGGAAGTACAGTTTATGTAGTAATTAGTAAAGGCAGGCAAGTTGTTGTGGTGCCTAATGTGATAAACAAAGATTATTTAGAGGCTAAAAATATCCTTGAGAATATGGGCCTTAAAGCAAACATTATAGAACAATACAATGATCAATTTGCTAAAGGATATGTCTTTGATCAAAATCCAAGACAAGGGGTACAGGTAGAATACAATACAGCGATTGATCTATATGTTAGTAAGGGTCAACAACCTGCGATAATGCCCAACGTAGTTAATATGACATTGGAGGAAGCAACAACTGCCCTAGAAAATGCTGGTTTAAAGTTAGGCAAAGTCATTTATAAAGAGACTACTGAGGTACCAGAGGGTGTGGTTTTAGAGCAAAGTGTTCCTCCAGATAGTGAAATTCAAAAAGGAAGCCCGATAGATTTAATTGTCAGTAAGATGCCTCAGATGCCCCAGGGTTCTTTACAACACCGAACCAAAAATGTTATTATTGAATTGCCTAACAAACAGGGCACTATGAAAGTAGATGTATATGTAATACAAAACGGACAAAAAAATTTAATATATTCTGCCCAACACACTTATCAAGATAGCCCTCTTACTGTTCCTGTAACGGCATATAAAGGTAAAGCTACAATTGAGGTGGATATAGATGGAGAAGTGTATAGCACAGTGGAGGCGAGATTTTAATTGACGAGGGTAGTGGGAAAAATTGTGGGAGGAATAGCTGGATTTTATTATGTAGCTACAGAGCACGGCATTATAGAATGCCGTGCTCGCGGAAAATTTAGAAAGGATAATGTTACTCTCTTAGTAGGTGACATTGCGGAAATTCAAATGATAAACGATAGGGAGGGGTATATTTTAAACATTTTACCACGAAAAAATAAGCTTACAAGGCCTCCAGTAGCTAATGTAGACCAAGCTATAATAGTATTTGCTATTATTAGGCCAGAACTTAACAGAATTTTATTAGATAAAATGATTGTATTGGCAGAGAGTAATGACATTGAGCCTGTAGTTTGTATCAATAAAGTGGATTTAAAAGAGGATAAAGAGGCTTTTGATTTGGTGAGTGTTTATCAGAAAATAGGATATAAAGCAGTTGCAACTTCTACAGTTACAAAAGAAGGAATTGACGAATTAAAATCCTATTTAAAAGACAAGGTTTCTTTTTTTGCAGGTCCTTCTGGAGTAGGAAAGTCCTCTTTGATTAATTCTATTCAATCAAATATAAAACTCAAGACAGGAGAGGTAAGCGAAAAGCTTTTAAGAGGTAAACACACAACAAGAAGCGTAGAGCTTTTATCTCTTGATTTTGGAGGGTATGTTTTGGATACCCCAGGTTTTACTGCATTAACATTAGATATTGAAAAACAAGACCTTCGATACTATTTTAGAGAATTTTTAGAGTTTCAAGGAGGGTGCAAATTTTCTTCTTGTCTTCATATACAAGAACCGGGATGCAATGTTATAAAGGCTGTAGAAGAAGGACTAATAGATAAAAACAGATATGTAAGTTATATTTCTCTGTTTAAAGAATTAAAGGAAAAAGAAAAGAGGAGGTACTAAAAATTGAAAATAGCTCCTTCAATATTATCTGCAAATTTTGCAAATTTATTAGAAGATGTAAAAAAGATAGAAAAAGATGCTGACCTTTTGCATATTGATGTAATGGATGGCCATTTTGTTCCAAATATCACCATTGGACCAGTAGTAGTAAAGTCCCTGAGAAAATTTTTTTCTATTCCCTTTGATGTTCATTTGATGATTGAAAATCCAGATTTGTACATAGAAGATTTTGTAAATTCGGGCGCGGATATTATAACTGTTCACCAAGAAGCTTGTATACACTTACATCGTACGATACAGAAAATAAAAAGCTATGGTAAAAAAGCCGGAGTTTCTTTAAATCCGGCTACACCTTTAGAAAGTATAAAATATGTATTACAGGATATTGATATGGTTCTGATTATGACGGTAAATCCTGGATTTGGAGGACAAAAGTTTATAGATTCAATGCTTAAAAAGATTGAAGAAATAAAGAAAATGAGAGAAGATTTAGGCTTAAACTTTGAAATTGAGGTAGATGGGGGAATTAACCTTTATAATGTAAAGGAAGTAGTTGAGGCAGGAACTGATATAATTGTAGCTGGTTCTTCAATTTTTGAATCTTCGGATCCTGCCCAAACTATAAAAGAATTTAGAAAGGCAGTAAAAAGATGAGGGTTTTAATTATTTCTAATGGGGATATAAAAGATTATAATTTTTACAAAAATTTGACAAAAGAAGTAGATATAGTTATATGTGCAGATGGTGGAGCGAATCATGCCTATCAAATGAAACTAAAACCTCATTTGATAGTGGGTGATTTAGATTCAATAAAAGAAGAAGTTTTGGAATTTTATAAAAACAAAGGGGTAAAAATTGAAAAATATTCTCCTATGAAGGACGAGACAGATACACAATTGGCAATGATAAAAGCGATAGAATTAGGGGCGAAGGAAATTATTTTTACAGGGGTATTTGGAGAGAGATTTGATCACTCTTATGCAAATCTTTCCCTTTTGTTGTATTTATTAAATCGCAATATCAAGGGTAAAATTATAAATGAAAAAAATGAGATATATTTGATTGATAAATTTTTAGAGATTGAAGGGAAAAAAGGAGAATTGTTATCTTTAATTCCATATTCTAAAGATGTAAAAGGAATATACACTAAAGGTTTGTTTTATGGTCTTTCAGGTCAAAGTATGGATTTAGAAATGCCTTACGGTATAAGCAATGTTTTTATAGAAGATAAAGCAACTATAAAAATAGAAGAAGGACTTTTATTAGTGATAAAACCAAGAGAATAGTTTCAAAATCCCTTTCCTGTGAATAGTATAATAGTAACTAAAGAGGAAAGGGGTGTTTTTATGGACAAATTTTTTTATAAACTGAAGCGATTAAATAGGCAACTAAATTATTCGTTAGGATATGTATTGATTGCTTTAGGTGTATTGATTTTTATTAGGTATATTCCTTACTGGTTATGGATGATTTTTTTGGGAATTTTTCTTGTAATAGCTGGTTACTATGTAAACATATATTTTAAGTGAAAAATAAAAAAGCGTGCAAAAATGCACGTCTTTCTTTATATTGCTCTTTGTACTTTTCCTGATTTTAAGCATTTTGTACATACATGGAGTCTAACAGGAGTACCATTTACTATTGCTCTTACTTTTTTTAGGTTAGGTTTCCACTTTCTTATGGATTTTCTATGAGAGTGGCTATATTGGTAACCTGCTAAAGGACCTTTTCCACAAACATCGCACTTAAGCACAGTTGCACCTCCTTTGAAAGACAGTAATATTTTATCAAAAATTAATTACTTGCACAATAAAAATCAAAATAACAATATTATTTTATCACCATCTCTTATAAATGTAAATACCTTTGCAACAAATGTTTAGTTGATGTTATTAAGAGATTTAGGTAAAATATAAATTAAGATTGGAGGGGTATTAATGGTTCAAATAAAAAACAAATATGGCATAATACATATTTCAAATGATGCAATTGCTGCTATAACCAGTAGAGCAGTATCTGAGTGTTATGGGATAGTAGGATTAGGCAGAAAAGGAGCAAATGGATTAATAGAAATATTTAAAACAGAGAATTCTGGCAGAGGAGTCAAAGTTTTAGCCACAGAAGATGGTGTAACACTGGAAGTTTATATAGTTGTCCTATACGGCGTAAATATAAAAACTGTTTCAGCGAATGCTATTGAAAAAGTAAAATACGCTGTCGAGAAATTTGTAGGAGTAAAGGTAGAAAATGTAATAATAAATGTTCAGGGAATTAAAGTTGATAATTGAGGAGGAAGTTGTGTTGAAGTACTTAGATGGAAAAATTTTAAAGAACATGATGATAGCAAGTTCTAATTATCTTTTTAACAACAAAGGAGAAGTTGATAAACTCAATGTTTTTCCTGTTCCAGACGGTGATACTGGCTCTAATATGGCATATACAATGCAATATGCTGCAAAAGAGTTAGAGAAATCACAAGATACGATAAGAGAAGTTTTAGATGCTATTTCGAAAGGTACTTTAATGGGAGCAAAAGGTAATTCGGGAGTTATTTTGTCCCAGATTTTTAGAGGTTTTTCTAAACGACTTAGAGATACAAAAAAGATAACTCCTTGCGATTTTGCAGAAGGTTTGAAAGCTGGTGTAGAGGTAGCTTATAAAGCAGTTATGAGACCTGTAGAAGGTACTATTCTCACAGTATGTAGGGAAACTGCAGAAGAGGCGGAAAAAATATGTAAAAAGGTTGAAAATTTTGAAGAATTTTTCGCAAAAATTATTGAAGCTGCAGAAAAGTCTTTACAAAACACTCCCAATCTCTTGCCAGTTTTAAAAGAGGCTGGAGTAGTTGATTCTGGTGGAATGGGATTTGTGTATGTATTAAAGGGGATGTTTGAAGGGTTTAAAGGAAACAAAATTGAACCTATAGAAGTTTTAAAAGGGACAGTAACAAATAAGCAAACTGTGGAGGATTTAAGATTTTTATATTGTACAGAAATATTAGTGAAAACAAAAAAGAGTTATGCAGAAGCTATTTTAAAAGGTAAATTCGAAAGATTTGGAAATAGTTTGGTGATAGTTTCAGATGATGACATTTTAAAAGTTCATGTGCACACGAACAATCCTGGATTAGTATTAGAAGAAGGACTTAAAATAGGTGAACTTATAAAAGTGAAAATTGACAATATGAAAATACAACATGAAAGTTTGGTAAGTGAAGAGCAAAAGGCTGAGAAAAAATATGGAGTTTTAGTTGTAGCTAATGGAGAAGGAATTAAAAATCTTTTTTCAGAGCTGGGCTGTGATGTTATTATAAATGGTGGACAAACTATGAATCCGAGTACAAATGATATTTTGGAGGGTATAAAAAAGATTAATGCGGAAAATATTTTAGTTTTCCCCAATAATAAAAATATAATAATGGCTTGTGAACAAGCAAAAGCCTTATCAAATAAAAAAGTAGAAATAATCCCAACAAATAATTTTAGTGAAGCTATAACTTCTATTTTAAATATTGATACTGAAAAGAGTTTAGAAGAAAATGTAGCTAAAATAAAAGAAATATTAAGTAATATAAAGACAATTGAAGTTACTTATTCAGTAAGAGACACGCAAATAAATGGTTTTGAAATCAAAAAAGGAGATGTGTTAGGTTTTATAAATGACAACCTGGAATCAGTAGGAAAAGATTATAATAAAGTAGCACAAGAATTGATTTATAAAGCTTTAGATGAGGATTCTTCATTAGTTAGCATATATTATGGGGAAGAAGTTACAAAAGAAAAAGCGGAGGAATTGAAAAATTCTATTTCCGTAGAGGCAGATGTAGAAATTTATTTTGGAGGTCAGCCGCTTTACTATTACGTTATATCAATAGAGTAAAGGTGAAATGAAATGCCTTTAAATCTGGATATTCAGTACGTAAAAGGAGTTGGACCTAAAAGGGCAAAACTTCTTAAAAAATTGGGAATACAAACAGTAGAGGACTTATTATTTTATTTTCCTAAAGATTATGAAAATAGAAGCAGTATTTTAAAAATTGAGGACTTAACAGTTGGAGAAAAACAAACTTTTAAAGGCTATATTGTAGGTAGTCCAAGAGAAATAAAGACTTCAAGGGTGATTATCACTAAAGTCCCTGTAAAAGATGGAACAGGCGCAGTAGAGTTAGTGTGGTATAATCAACCCTATATAAAGAATAACTTAAAAATTGGTGAAGAATATATAATAAACGGTAAATTACGATTTAAATATGGACAATTAATAGTAGAAAATCCTGTTATAGAAAAAAGTGAAGATTTTAAGTTAAACACAGGAAGGATAGTTCCTATTTATGGACTAACAGAAGGATTGACACAAAATGCTATTAGAAAGATAATGTTTAATGCTCTTAAGGAGTATGTACAGGAAGTAGAAGAGTTTTTTGATGAAGAATTTCTATCTGAAAAAAGATTAATGGACATAAAAAGTGCACTAATTAATATAAATTTTCCCCAAAATGAAGCATATTTAGAGCAGGCAAAATACAGATTTAAATATCAGGAACTTTTTTTGCTGCAAATGGCTTTATTTCTAATGAAAGGATCTGCGAAAGAAAAAAAAGGAATAAAATTTGAACGGGTAGATCTAAAGCCTTTTATTATGGGATTGCCTTTTAAATTGACACAAGCACAGATAAAAGTTTTAAAAGAAATAATTGCAGATATGAATTCTCACAAGGTGATGAATCGTTTGGTACAGGGAGACGTGGGCTCCGGAAAAACAGTTGTTGCAGCTTGCAGCATGTACATTGCTGTCAAGAATGGCTATCAAGTGGCAATGATGGCTCCAACGGAGATACTTGCAAAACAGCATTATTCTACGTTAAAAGAACTTTTTAAAAATACTGATATAAAAATTGGACTTTTATCTGGTAGCCTTTCACCTTCTAATAAAAAAGAAGTATTAGAAAAAATCAAAAAGGGAGATTACGATATTATAGTAGGAACACATGCACTAATAGAGGATAATGTTATTTTTAACAATTTAGGACTTTGTATAACTGATGAGCAACACCGATTTGGTGTGAGACAAAGGGCGCTTTTGACACAAAAAGGTGAAAATCCCGATGTTTTGGTTATGACAGCTACACCAATTCCTCGGACATTTGCTCTCATTCTTTATGGAGATTTAGATATATCAATAATTGACCAATTACCTCCTGGAAGAAAAAAAGTTAAAACATACGTTATTTCTTCTTCTGTGAGAGAAAAAGCCTACGAGTTTGCAATGAAGGAAGTAAAAAAAGGAAGGCAAGTTTATGTAGTTTGTCCACTAATTGAAGAATCGGATAAAATAAATGCGATGTCTGCTGAAATAGTATATAGAGAAATTTATAAAGATGCTTTTAAGGAAGCTAAAGTAGGACTTTTACACGGTAAAATGGCGGACAGCGATAAAGAGAAGGTTATGGAAGAGTTTGTAAATGGAAAAATTGATATTTTAGTTTCGACTACAGTAATAGAGGTGGGAGTAAATGTACCTAATGCAACAGTGATGATTGTAGAAAATGCAGAAAGATTTGGACTTGCACAGCTTCACCAACTTAGAGGTAGAGTTGGCAGGTCAGAATTTCAGTCTTACTGTATTTTGATTAGTTATTCTAATTCTGACATAGCTAAAAAAAGACTGGGAGTTTTAGCTCAAACTTCTGATGGATTTAAAATTGCAGAAAAAGATTTAGAAATAAGAGGGCCAGGTGAATTTCTAGGATTAAGACAGCATGGACTTCCTGAATTTAAAATTGCTAACATTTTTGAAGACATAGATGTTTTAAAGAGAGTGCAAAAAGATGTAGAAGAGTTACTGGAAAAAGACCCTAAACTTGAAAACTATCCAAAGCTAAGAAGTATTTTACTTAATCAATTTTATCAAAAATTAGAAGGAATAATATTAAATTAGAGAAGGAGAATAGTAGTATGGAAAAGATAGCAATTGTTACAGATAGCTTGTCTGACATACCTGAGGATTTAGTGAAAACTTATAGGATATTTATAGTTCCTCTGACTATCAATATTGATGGTGTAAGTTATAAAGATGGGGTAGATATAACAAAAGAAGAATTCTATGGGCTTTTAAAAGAGGGAAAAATGCCTACAACTACTCAAGCTTCACCAGTAGAATTTATGGAAGTTTTTAAAGATTTGTTAAAAAGTTATGATTACATAATTGCCATAATTTTATCTTCAAAATTAAGTGGTACTTATCAATCGGCTGTGATTGCGAAAGATATGGTGGACCCAAAAAGAATTGAGGTTATCGATTCAAGACATTATTCTTTAGGAAATGGCATGTTAGTTCTTCAAGCTGCTAAAATGGCAGTTGCAGGGGCTTCTAGGGAAGAAATTGTTCAAAAAGTGTATGATTTAATCCCTAAAATTAGGTATATAATGGCTTTTGATTCTTTAGACTATCTGTACAGAGGAGGACGTCTACCTAAATCACAGGCTTTTATAGGAAATATTTTGAATATAAAGCCTATTTTAATGAATGATGATGGGGAATTAAAAATAGTAGATAAGGTTAGAGGTCAAAAAAAGGTTATTCGCTGGATGATTGATTATATGAAAAATACAGGAATAGATTTTACAGATAGAGAAGTTGGATTAATTCATACAGATAAAGAAGAATTTTTAAATGAAATAGAAGCCGCCTTAAGAAGTGAGTTAGGAATAACTAAGTTTTTAAGGTCAAGAGCTGGCTGCGGAATAGGTACCCATGCAGGGCCTGCAGCAGTAGGAGTGTTTTTTGAGGAAAAATAAATTTTTATTATTTGCCATTTCAATCACTTTTATACATTTTTGAAAACAAATTTATAGTTTATAAAACAGTATTTTGGTTAAATTAATAATACAAATACAAATGGAGGTGATTGAAATGGCAGCAGGATCAGAAACTAAGAATCCTCTTGTGGTAAAAGAGGCAAAACAGGTTATGAGCCAATGGAAATATGAAATAGCAAGAGAATTAGGAATAACTCCTCCAGCTGATGGCTACTGGGGCAACCTCACATCTCGCGATTGCGGTGCTGTAGGTGGCCATATGGTAAGAAAAATGATACAGATGGCAGAAAGCCAAATAGCCAGTAAAGGAACTTGGAAATAAGATAATTTACAATAAAAAGGGCAATCCTTGTGATTGCCCTTTTAAAATTTTAATCCAGGTAGTTGCCTACCTGGACTGGGAGAGGAGAAATTGAAGGAAGAATTTTGGGGAAATTTCTGTTCCCATAAATATTATTTGCCATTTTGAAAAAAATTTATACATATTTTTTACGATATTTTTTAAAAATATGCTAAAATAATTGGTGAAATGGGGGATTGCCTTTGAGAGTAATAGCAGGCAAGCTAAGAGGAAGAAAAATAAAATCTATAGAAGGCAGTGAAGTGAGGCCAACTGCCGATAGAGTTAAGGAATCATTATTTAATATATTGATGAACAAAATAGAAGGAAGTGTTTTTTTAGATTTGTTTGCGGGTACAGGGAATATAGGCATCGAAGCATTAAGCAGAGGGGCACAGTTTTGCTATTTTGTCGATAAAAGTTTAAAAAGTGTAAAATGTATAAGGGAAAATGTGGCCGAATTAAATTTAATACCTTTTGCTAAAATACTCCATCGAGATGTTTTAAAAGTTATTGAAATATTAGACCAAAATAATACAAAGTTTGATATAATATTTTTAGATCCCCCTTATTATCAAAACCTTGCCGAAAAAACTCTTATAAAGCTTGGAAAGGCAAAACTTTTGAAAAGAGGCGGCATTATAATAGCAGAACATCATAAAAATGATAAAGTAAAAGAAACTTATGGAAATCTAGTAAAGATAAGAGAAAATAAGTATGGAGAAACAATACTATCATTTTATAAGGAGGAAACATGAAAACTGCAATTTATCCAGGGAGTTTTGACCCAGTCACCTATGGACACATTGATATTATAAAAAGAGGAGCAAATCTGTTTGATAAACTAATTGTAGCTGTGCTTTTAAATCCTTCGAAAAAGCCCTTATTTTCGGTGGAAGAAAGGATAGAGCTTTTAAAAGCAGTAACTTATGATATTCCCAATGTTGAGATTGATTATTTTGACGGTTTATTGGTAGAGTATGCTAAAAGAGTAAATGCTAATGCTATAATAAAAGGGTTGAGAATGGTCTCTGACTTTGAATATGAGTTTCAAATGGCTTTAATCAACAAAAAATTAAATCCTTCTGTTGAGACGGTTTTTTTGATGACTAGTGCAAAGTATGGATATCTAAGTTCTAGTGTTGTGAAAGAAATCGCTCAGTTTGGCGGTTGCCTTTCTGAGTTTGTACCAGAGATTGTAGCTCAAAAATTAAAGGAAAAGTTTTCAAGATAATTAAAGGGGGTTTTATTTTTGTCGAATATTAATGATTTAGAAGTTCTTAATCTTTTAGAAGAATTAGAAGACATTATAGAAAATAGTTCTTCTATTCCTCTTTCTGGCAAAGTTTTAATAAACAAAGAAGAAGTCTTGGAATTAATAAAGCAAATAAGAATAAAATTGCCAGACGAATTTAAAAGGGCGGAATGGATCAAACAAGAAAGGCAAAGAATTCTTTTAGAGGCACAACAGGAAGCAGAAATGATAATAAAAGAAGCTGAACAAAAGATTAAGGAAATGGTAAGTGAAAGTGAGATAGTTAAAAAGGCTGAAAAGACGGCAGCAGAAATAATTTCTACTGCCCAAGCTAATGCAAGGGAAATAAGGCTAGGAAGTAGAGAATATGCTGATGAATTGCTTGCTAAAATTGAGTTGCAAGTGTCTGAAATATTAGAAACTATTAAGAGAAATAGAGAAGAATTAAAAGGCAACAAATAGTTAGTGTTGTTGTAAATATTGTTTTAAAGCTATTGCAAAAAATAGGATGGTTAAAATAACAATTATGAAAATTATTGAAGAAAATTGAAATATGTCCCAGGAATTTTTGTAAGTATATGGATTAAAAACATGGGAAATTTCATTGTCCTCTTGAAATTTTAATATAGTGAGTAACAAATGAGAGTATAAAGCTGCAAGAAAAAATTGGATTGTTTTTGCAACGAAATAAGGAAAATATTTTATTTTTGTTTTTGCTATTACTCCTAATACTTGTCCATGTATTGATATTCCGCCCCATGCTATTATGGCGCTTGTTAATATAACTTTTTGTTCTAAAGGCGCAGAAACTTGGCTTATTAAGTTTGAACCTACCGTTATTTCCAAAAGACCGCTTATGAAAGCTGGTATTAAACTTTTATCAAAACCTAATAATACGAATATTGGAGATAAGAAGTAAGAGAGGAAATCTAAAATTTTATACAGTTTTAAAAATTCTATCACAACGGAAAAAAGTACAACATAACCTCCTATCATGATAATAGTATTTGTTGATTTAACGACAGCTTCTGACAGTATAGTGCTTAAACTTTTTTTATTCTGTTCTGGTGTATAATTTATTTTTTTGATAGTAGCATTTAAAAATTTTTTTGTTGTGGGAGATGTTTTGTGAGAATTTTTTTTATAAAATCGAAAGAAAAGTCCTGTGGTTATAGCTGCGAAATAATTAGAAGCCATGATCATGTATCCGGCTTGTGGGCTACCAAACATGCCAATTGCGACAGCTCCCAACATGAATAGGGGGCCTGAGTTATTGCAAAAAGACATGAGCCTTTCAGCTTCTTCTGTTTTACATAAATTTTCTTCCCAAAGTCTTGATATTACCTGGGCTCCTACTGGATAACCAGAAGTATATCCTATTGCCATTGCAAAGGAACCACTTCCCGGTACATTAAACAGGGGCCTCATTATAGGCTCTAAAAAAGTGCCTAAAAAATGCACTACTCCTAATTGTAAAAGAAGCTCTGAACCTATGAAAAAAGGAAGTAAAGAAGGGATAATAGTAAAAAGCCAAAGGTTTATGCCGCCTTTAGCTGCTTCTAATGCTTCTTTAGGGAAAAGTATTAAAGATAGTACCATTAAAATTAAAAAAGAAATAAAAATATTTAAAAAGGTGTTTTTCAAGTTTTATCCCCACCTTGTTTTGTTGTCTATTATTATCTTATTTAAAGAGTTCTTTAAAAATGAATGGTGGGGAATTTAAAGTTTTATTAATGGATGTATAAAATCTAAGCCAGCGATAGAAGAGTTTTTATAAGCTAAAGTATAGGTATCAGTAGCAAATAAATCTTTTTCGAACATTTTGGTATTAGATAGTTTGCTTTTATATTGTGATACTTTTGTGATGATAGGGAGAGAAGACTTTTTCTTAATTTCTTTTAACACTTTTTTGCCTTTTTCGTTAAAACCTAAAACTCTTATATAATTAGGACCGTCAAATTCTTCAAAAATTTGTTTATCTATCTTAAGTAAAAGATGAGTCAATATATGCTTTATTCTGCTTTCAGTGTATCGCTTTGATTTTATAAGTTTTATAAGTTCCTCAATATTGTTAGTTTTATAAGAAGCTTTGTAAATTTTGTTTTCCAAACCTTCCGAGACATCAAATATGTGATTAAGAGGAATGTGATTTCTTAAAAGATAAATTAAAATATTAGAAAAATCCTCTAAGGATACCGGCCCCTGTTTTTTTTCAAAAGAGCTTTGTAAAATTTCTTTTGAAAAATTTGGGATGTATTTTTCTAAGTCTTCTAGACCTTTTTCAAAAATATGCTTTCTTATGGAAGAGGCACTGGCGAATTCTCCTTTGAGTTCTAAAGAAGTATACAAAGAGCCTCTTCGCTTTATGGTAAAAGGTGTAATAGAACTATCTATTTTTTTTAGCGCTTTTAGGTATTCTATTGCTAAGATGTTGTTGGAGGTTTGTAAAATCTTTTCTATTTCATTATTATTCGTAACTTTTTTTAATGCTAATTCGCGAGCTTTTGCAAAAGTGATACCGGTTTTTAAATATTCTTTTAATGCTTTTCTATAATGAATTGGTTCTTCTAAAAGTATCTCAGCAATTTTTATAAGTTCGCTTAACTCACCTTTTTCACTACCAAAAGAAATACAATCTATTATTTTTAAAGAGTCTAATAATTTCACTGCTCCATAAGCAAAATTTTCTGCAGTGGAGGTAGCGTATACTACTGGCAGCTCAATTACTAAGTCTACGCCAGCTTTTAAAGCCATCATAGTCCTTTTCCATTTGTCTACAATTGCTGGTTCTCCTCTTTGTACGAAATTTCCACTCATTACTGCTACAGTATAATCACATTTGGTTAATTCTTTTGAAGTTTGCAAATGGTAAAGGTGTCCGTAGTGAAAAGGATTGTATTCGACAATAATTCCCAAAATTTTCATATAACTTTCTTATCCTTTCAAAAAATTTTTTAAGATATACTTATTATTTTACATAAAATATGATAAAATGTAAAAGGAAGATCGTGTATACAATATTACAGTTTTAAAATTAAAAAAGGAAAGGAGATTTTAAATGGCGCTAATGGATAGTATTATACAAAAAGCTAAAGCAAATAAAAAAAGAATTGTGCTTCCTGAGGGAAGTGAGTCTAGGACTTTAAAAGCTGTCGAAACGGTTATTAAAGAAGGTATCGCTGATGTAGTTTTGTTGGGAAAAGAAGAAGAAATAAAAGAAAAAGCAAAGGGGTTGGATATCTCGAAAGCAGAAATTATAGACCCTGAAAAGTCGCCTCTTTTACAAAAATATGCTGAAGAATATTATAATTTAAGAAAAAACAAAGGAGTAACAGAGGAACAGGCATATCAAATTATGAAAAATCCGATGTACTACGGTGTCATGATGGTTAAATTAGATGATGTGGATGGCATGGTATCTGGGGCGATTCACGCTACTGCTGATGTTTTCAGACCGGCTTTTCAAATTGTAAAAACTGCTCCAGGCGTCAAAGTAGTTTCTGGCGCCTTTATAATGGAAGTACCTAATTGTACTTATGGAAGCAATGGTGTGTTTATTTTTGCTGACTGTGCAATAAATCCTAATCCTACTGAAGAGGAATTAGCAGCAATTGCTATTGCTTCTGCCCATACAGCAAAGGTCCTTGCTGGAATTGAGCCTAGAATCGCTATGCTATCATTTTCTACAAAAGGAAGTGCAAACCATGAATTAGTAGATAAGGTGAAAAATGCAACAAAAATTGCAAAAGAATTGGCGCCTGATTTGCTAATTGATGGTGAGCTTCAATTAGATGCTGCGATTGTCAAAGAAGTAGGAGAGTTAAAGGCTCCAGGAAGTCCTGTTGCAGGAAATGCAAACGTGCTTGTTTTCCCAGATTTGCAAGCTGGAAACATTGGATATAAATTGGTACAGAGACTTGCTAAGGCTAATGCTATTGGACCAATTTCTCAAGGTCTTGCCAAACCCATCAATGACTTATCAAGGGGTTGCAGTGTAGAGGATATTGTTAATGTTATAGCAATAACTTGTGTACAAGCTCAAGGAGTGTAAAAATAACTTTAAGGAGGTAGTACATATGAAAATTTTAGTTATGAACTGTGGAAGTTCGTCATTAAAATATCAATTATTGGATATGGATAATGGAAAAGTTTTAGCAAAAGGGTTAGCGGAAAGAATAGGTATCAATAATTCTTTTTTAATTCATCAAGTAGAGGGAAAAGATAAAATAAAGATACAAAAAGATATGAAAAATCACAAAGAAGCTATACAAATTGTTTTAGAGACTTTAGCAGATAAAGAAATGGGAACATTAAAGGATATGAAAGAAATAGATGCAGTAGGACATAGAGTTGTGCACGGTGGAGAGTTTTTCACTGATTCTGTCTTGATTGACGAAGAGGTTATTAAAAAATTAGAAGCCTGTATTGACCTTGCACCTTTGCACAATCCTGCTAATATTGAGGGTATAAAAGCTTGTCAGCAGATAATGCCAGGGGTGCCGATGGCAGCGGTTTTTGATACGGCTTTCCATCAAACAATGCCAGATTACGCTTATATTTATCCCATTCCTTATGAATACTACGAAAAATACAGAATAAGAAGATATGGATTCCACGGGACTTCCCATAAATATGTTTCTTTAAGAGCTGCTGAAATATTAAATAGACCTATTGAAGAGCTAAAAATCATTACTTGCCATTTAGGGAATGGTTCTAGTATTGCTGCAATTAAAGGCGGTAAATCGATAGATACAAGTATGGGATTTACACCATTAGAAGGGCTGGCCATGGGTACAAGGTCTGGGAATGTTGATCCTTCAATTATAACTTTCTTAATGGAAAAAGAAGGGTTAACTGCTGAAGAAATTATAGAGATATTCAATAGAAAATCAGGAGTATACGGAATTTCAGGAATAAGCAGTGACTTTCGAGATTTAGAAAACGCAGCCTTTAATGAAGGGAATAAAAGGGCAATGCTGGCGTTGAAAGTTTTTGCTTATAGGGTGAAAAAGACAATAGGTTCTTACGCAGCTGTTATGGGTGGTGTTGATGTTATTGTATTTACTGCTGGAATTGGGGAGAATGGACCGGAGATAAGAGAGTTTATTTTAGAGGATTTGGAGTTTTTGGGTGTAAAATTGGACAAAGAAAAAAATAAGGTGAGAGGAAAAGAGGAAATTATATCTACTCAAGATTCAAAAGTTAAAGTTATGGTTATTCCCACAAATGAAGAATATATGATAGCTAAAGATACTGAAAAATTGGTAAAAGGTTTAAAGTAGATAATCTTGACAACGGGTTGTGAGGTTAGTATAATAGGGATGTCAATTATTTTAAGGTGTGTGAAGAAAAATGAAAGTCGATCTATTAAAAATCAAAGGACAGCTTGGCCGCAGCATAAATATAGACTATGTGGAAGACGTTGAGAGCATTGGATTTAAAGGAGAAGAATATAAGATTATAATTCCTCTACATGTAAAAGGTACTATTACGGCACAAAAAGAAGGTTTTTTTGCAGAACTTGATATTACAGGCAGTATAAATGCTGTATGTGACAGATGTTTGAAAGAGTTCATTTATAATCTAGACCTTAAATTAAGAGAATATGTAGAGGATTTAGTAGACGGCAAAGTAGATGACAGTTTTTATGAAAATTTCGATTTAACTACTTTTGTAGTCCAGTTTGTCATATTGTCATTACCAATGAAATTTTTGTGCAAAGAAGATTGCAAAGGCTTGTGTCCTGTTTGCGGTGCCAATTTAAACCATCAATCCTGTAGTTGCAAGCGAGAAGATATTGATCCGCGGCTTACCGTCCTTTCTAAACTACTGCAATAGATGTAGGAGGTGTTAAGATGGCTGTTCCAAAGAGGAGAATATCAAAGGCTAGAAGAGATACCAGGAGGAATAATAGTTATAAAATAGCTGCACCGGCTTACGTTTTATGCCCAAGATGCCATGAACCTAAGCTCCCTCATAGAGTATGTCCTAATTGCGGCTATTACAAAGGGAGAGAGGTAATAAAAGTAGAAGAATAAGACTAAAAAAAGTAGTAATAGGAAAAGACCTATTACTACTTTTTTTAGTTGATTTTACAAAAAAAATAATTTATAATTTTGGGTAGGTCATAAAAACAACTAATATCTGGAGCTGGTAATATGACTGTGCGAATGAGTAAAGTAGAAAGACAAAAACTTCTAAAAGAAAAAATAAATACTAACCCCTTTTATACTGATGACGAGTTAGCAGAAATGTTTGGAGTAAGTGTACAAACTATAAGACTTGACAGGATGGAATTAGGAATCCCCGAAGTTAGAGAGCGTATAAAAAGTGTTGCAGAAGAAAATTATCAAAAAGTGAGAACTATTACAGGAAGTGAAGTAGTTGGAGAACTAATAGACTTAGAATTAGGTAAAAGGGGTATTTCGATTTTTGAGCCTACAGAAGATATGGTTTTTGTCAAAACAAAAATTGTGAAGGGGCAATACATTTATTCACAGGCTGAGTCTTTAGCTATGTCTGTTATTGATGCCTCTGCTGCTTTAATTGGAGTGGCAAACATAAAGTACAAGTTTCCCGTTAAAGTAGGAGATAGACTTGTGGCGAAAGCCGAAGTGATACGTCAAAGAGGAAACAAATATTTTGTCTGGGTTAAGATAAAAGTTAAGGACAGGGAAGTATTCAGAGGTAAGTTCATTTTAGTAGCCATTGATGAGGATTTTCTAAAAAAAAGGAGTGACACTGTTGAGGTTAGCGATTGATGCTATGGGTGGTGACTATGCCCCAGAGGAGATAATTAAAGGCAGCTTAGAGGCATTACGGCATTTTCAAGACTTAGAGATAGTACTTATTGGGAGAAATGAAGTTTTACGTGGTCTTGAAGGAAAGGATAAAAGGCTTAATCTCGTCTATACTTCAGAAGTTATTGAAAATGATGAAGCGCCTGTTACGGCTGTTAGAAGGAAAAAAGATTCCTCTATGGTAATAGGCCTACAGCTTCTTAAAGATGAGGAAGTGGACGCTTTTTTATCAGCTGGCAATACAGGTGCTTTAATGGCAGGAGCATTACTTACTTTAGGGCGTATCAAGGGAATTGACAGACCTGCTCTAGCTCCAATACTTCCTACTTTAAATGGGGCTACTGTGTTATTAGATGCAGGTTCTAATACTAATTGTGATGCTCAAAATTTGATACAATTTGCTGTCATGGGAAATGTTTATGCACAAAAAATGTTTGGGATTAAAAGCCCAAGAGTAGGGCTTTTTAATATAGGAGCAGAAGAGGAAAAAGGTAATGAAGTAGTAAAAAAGGCTTTTGAAGAACTTAAAAAATCAAAACTAAATTTTATAGGAAATGTAGAGGGAAGAGATATTCCCTACGGCGTCTGTGAAGTTGTAGTCTGCGATGGGTTTGTGGGAAATGCTATACTAAAGTCTATGGAAGGAATCGCTTCTGTAATTTCTCAACTTTTAAAGGAAGAGTTGACACGAAATATTTTTACTAAAATAGGAGCTCTTTTAATAATGAGGGGACTTAAGAGAATAACTAAAAAAATGGATTACACCGAATATGGAGGAGCACCTCTTTTGGGAATAAAAAAACCAGTCATAAAAGCTCATGGCAACTCAAAAGCAAAGGCTATTTTTAATGCGATAAAACAGGCTAAAAATTTTGTAGATAATGATGTGTTAAATCACATAAAAAAAGAAATTGAGTCAATGGGAGATGAGTTAAGTGGGTAAAAAATTTGCTGCAGGAATTTTAGGAACGGGTAGTTACGTTCCAGAAAAAGTTTTGACTAATTCCGATTTAGAAAAAATGGTAGATACTTCTGATGAATGGATTACAACGAGGACAGGAATTAAAGAGAGGCGCATTGCAGATCCTTCACAAGCAGCTTCTGATTTAGGAATTGAAGCTGCAAGAAAAGCTTTGGAAGATGCTAAAATTGCCCCTTCAGAAATTGATATGATTATTGTTGCAACTGTGACACCTGATATGAATTTTCCATCTACTGCTTGCATAATTCAAGCTAATTTGGGTGCATCCAACGCAGCTGCTTTTGATATCTCTGTTGGATGTTCAGGTTTCATATATGGTCTTGCTATTGCTCAACAATTTGTAGAGACTGGTATGTATAACAAAATATTAGTTATTGGAGCAGAAACTTTGTCTAAAATTACTAATTGGAAAGACAGAAACACTTGTGTCCTCTTTGGGGATGGAGCAGGAGCAGCTGTGGTAGGAAGAGTAGAAAGCGGATATGGAATTTTGAGTACTTATTTGGGAGCTGATGGAACTGGTGGAAAACACTTGTACATGCCCGCAGGAGGTTCAAGAATGCCTGCTAGTGAAGAGACTGTAAAGAAAAATTTACATACTATTTTTATGGAAGGACAAGAAGTATTTAAGTTTGCTGTAAAAGTAATGGATAGCGCTACTATTGAGGCATTAAACCGATGTGGCCTAAAACCAGAAGATATCGATATGCTTATACCTCATCAAGCGAATACAAGAATAATTGAAGCAGCAAGAAAAAGGCTAAAACTTAGCGATGATAAAGTTTATATAAATCTTGATAAATACGGTAACACATCTGCAGCCTCTGTTGCTATAGCTTTAGATGAGGCATATAGGAAAGGACTTATTAAAAAAGGTGATATTATACTTACAGTTGCTTTTGGTGCAGGTTTGACTTGGGGCTCAAGTGTTATAAAATGGAGTAAGTAAGGAGTGAAAGATATGTTTAAAACGGAAATAGTAGAAATGCTCAATATAAAATATCCGATATTTCAAGGTGGAATGGCATGGGTAGCGACTGCAGAACTAGCTGCTGCAGTGTCAAATGCAGGAGGTTTAGGAATAATAGGAGCAGGTAATGCACCTGCCAGTTTTGTAAGGGAACAAATACGGAAGGCAAGAGAACTTACTGATAAACCTTTTGGTGTCAACGTAATGCTTTTGTCTCCTTTTGTTGATGAAGTTATGGAGGTTATTTTAGAAGAAAAAATAGATGTCATAACTACTGGAGCAGGAAATCCAGGCAAGTACATACCAAGACTTAAAGAGCGGGGTATCAAAGTAATTCCTGTTGTGCCTTCAGTAGCCTTAGCAAAAAGAATGGAGGACATTGGGGTAGATGCTGTTATTGCTGAAGGAACAGAATCGGGAGGTCATATTGGGGAATTGACAACTTTAGCATTAGTACCTCAAGTAGTGGATGCTGTGAAAATTCCAGTCATCGCTGCAGGAGGTATTGCTGATGGACGCGGTTTAGCTGCAGCTTTTTGCTTAGGTGCTTCGGGAGTTCAAATAGGAACTCGGTTTGTATGTTCTACTGAATGTACTGCTCATCCTCGTTACAAAGAATATATTTTAAAGGCAAAAGACAGAGATGCTGTGGTTACTGGGAGAAGCACTGGCCATCCGGTCAGGTCCTTAAAAAACAAACTGACAAGAGAATTTGAAAAATTAGAACAAATGGGAGCTTCTAAGGAACAATTAGAAAAATTAGGAGAAGGAAAATTAAGAGCAGCGGTAGTAGACGGTGATGTAGAATATGGCTCTGTGATGGCAGGACAAATTGCTGGCCTTATAAATGACATTAAACCTGTAAAAGAGATAATAGAGGACATAATGAAACAAGCCAGTGAGGTTATTGGCAATTTGTATAAAATGAGGTGAAAAAATGAAAATAGCTTTTATTTACCCAGGGCAAGGTTCCCAATATGCTGGGATGGGCAAAGAAATATACCAAAGATACCAGGAAGCAAGAGAGATTTTTGAAAGGGCCGATGAAGCTTTGGGATTTAGTATATCTAAACTTTGCTTTGAAGGACCAGAAGAAGAACTTCTAAAAACAGAAAATACTCAGCCGGCCATTTTAACAGTTTCTGTTGCTTTAACAAAGGTTTTGCAAAATAGAGGGATAAATGCTGAGGTTACTGCAGGATTGAGTTTAGGAGAGTATTCCTCTTTAGTATTGGCTGAAGCTTTGGATTTTGAAGATGCAGTTAGACTTGTGAAAAATAGAGGGAAATATATGCAGGGAGTGGTACCCCAAGGAGTGGGTACTATGGCAGCAATACTGGGACTTGAAAATGAAGTAGTAGAAGAGATTTGCCGTATTGCATCACAAGTTGGAATAGTAGAACCTGCCAATTATAACTGTCCAGGACAATTAGTTATATCCGGAGAAGTGAAAGCCGTGGAAAAAGCAGTGGAGCTAGCCAAAGAAAAAGGTGCAAAAAGAGCAGTAGTATTGGCAGTAAGTGCCCCTTTTCATTGCAGCATGCTAAGAAAAGCAGGAGAACTTTTGGAGAAGGATTTGGGAAAAATAGAAATAAGAGAGTTAAAAATTCCTGTAATATCAAATGTGACAGCTAACTATGTTACAAGGGAAGAAGTTAAAGAATTGCTAATAAAACAAGTAAGTCATCCTGTGCTATGGGAACAATCTGTAAAAAGAATGATTGAGGATGGTGTAGATATTTTTGTTGAAATAGGTCCGGGAAAAACTCTTACAGGTTTTGTTAAAAAGATTGACAGAACCAAAGATGCTTATAATTTTGAAGATGAGGAGTCACTTTTGAAGACTCTCTCTGCTTTGGAGGGATAAGAATATGGAAACTGAAAGAAAAACTGCTTTTATAACAGGGGGATCTCGGGGTATTGGGCGAGCAATTGCTCGGCGTTTAGCAAAAGATGGATTTAATATTGTGATCAACTATTCCAAAAGCGACAGAAGTGCTGAAGAGGTGGTAAGAGAAGTAAAAGAGTATGGAGTAGAAGCAATGGCTATCAAATGTGATGTCTCTAAATACGATGAGGTAGAAAAAGCAATAGATAAAATTGTAGAAGAATTTGGTAGTATAGATGTTGTGGTAAATAATGCGGGAATTACAAAGGATAATTTAATTTTGAAGATGGATGAAAACGAGTGGGACCAAGTAATAGATGTAAATTTAAAAGGTACGTTTAATGTAATAAAATTTGCATCAAAGTATATGATAAAAAAGAGAAAAGGGAAGATAATAAATATTACATCAGTTGTGGGATTAATGGGAAATGCAGGTCAAGCTAATTATGCTGCTTCTAAAGCAGGAATGATAGGACTTACCAAATCCGTTGCAAAAGAGTTGGCAAGTCGGGGAATAACAGTAAATGCTGTAGCTCCTGGCTTCATTGAAACGGATATGACAAGTGTGTTAAAAGATGAAATAAAAGAAAAGATGTTAAAGAGCATTCCTCTAAAAAGAGCTGGAAAACCGGAGGATGTTGCTGAATTGGTTGCTTTTTTGGCAAGTCCTGCTTCAGATTATATTACTGGGCAAGTAATAAATGTTGACGGAGGAATGGTTATGTAATATTATCATAATGTATAATTTTTGAGAGGAGGTGAAAAAGGTATGATTTTTGAAAAAGTAAGGGACATAATAGCTGAACAACTTGGCATTGATCCGGATGAAATAACGATGGAGTCATCTTTTATAGATGATTTAGGAGCAGACTCTTTGGACATAGTAGAGCTTATAATGGCTCTGGAAGAAGAGTTTGATATTGAAATTCCTGATGAAGATGCGGAAAAGATTAAAACGGTAGGTGATGTAGTAGAATACTTAAGCAATCTTGAATAGTTGAGGTCCCGCCTTGCGGGACTTTATACCATATATTTTTACCCTATGTTGGAGGTTTAACTTATGAACAGAGTAGTTGTAACGGGAGTAGGAGTCATTACACCGTTGGGTAATACTGTAGAAAAATTTTGGAATTCGTTAATAAATGGTGAGTCTGGAATAGACACTGTTACTAAGTTTGACGTGTCAGAATTTCCTACTAAGGTAGCGGCAGAAGTGAAAGATTTTGAACCAACTTTATATATAGACAAAAAAGAAGCAAGAAGAATGGATAGGTTTATCCAGTTTGCCGTTGCCAGCGCGAAGTTGGCATTAGAGGATTCACAAATTGACCTTTCTAAAGTTGATTTAAACAGGTTTGGAGTCATTTACGGTACAGGCATAGGAGGAATGGAAACTCTTGAAAATCAAATAAAAATTATGTATGAAAAAGGCCCCGGGAAAGTAAGTCCTTTCTTTATTCCCATGATGATAGCAAATATGGCAGCGGGTCAAATTGCAATAACTTTTGGACTAAAAGGGATAAACGAGACTATAGTAAATGCTTGTGCTTCCAGTACTAATGCTATAGGAGAAGCTTTTAAAGCCATTCAACGGGGAGAAGCAGACCTTATAGTTACAGGAGGTACCGAAGCAGCTATAACTCCAATGTCTTTCGCAGGCTTTTGTGCAATGAAAGCTATGTCTACAAATGAGGACCCTAAAAAAGCCTCCCGTCCTTTTGACTTAAATAGAGATGGCTTTGTAATGGGGGAAGGGTCTGCCAGCTTAATTTTAGAATCTTTAGAACATGCGCAAAAAAGAGGAGCTAAAATTTATGCAGAGATAATAGGTTATGGTGCTACAGATGATGCTTATCACATAACTGCTCCTGCACCAGAAGGAGAAGGAGCTGCTCGTGCAATGGAGGCAGCTTTAAAGGACGGAAAAGTAAGTTTTGAAATGATAGATTACATCAATGCTCATGGAACTTCCACCGAATATAATGACAAATTTGAAACAATGGCTATAAAGAAGGTCTTTAAAGACCATGCGTATAAACTCTATGTAAGTTCTATCAAATCTATGCTAGGTCATTTATTAGGAGCAGCAGGTGCAGTAGAGGCTGTTGCTACTGTTTTGACTATAAAAAATGGCATTATACCCCCTACTATTAATTATGAAACTCCCGATCCAGAGTGCGATTTAAATTATGTGCCTAATGAGGCTATAGAGAAAGAAGTAAATTATGCGATTTCTAATTCCTTTGGCTTTGGAGGACATAATGGGACAATACTTTTTAAAAAATTTTAAAAGAGGTATGGAAGTGAAAAGAAAAAATTTGTCTGAATTAGAAAAGAAAATTAATTATAGCTTTAAAAATAAAGATTTGCTTATTGAGGCTTTAACTCACAGTTCATGGGCTCACGAAGGTAAAAATAGCAAGATTAGCAATGAAAGATTGGAGTTTTTAGGAGATTCTGTTCTAAGCCTTGTAATAAGTGAGTATTTGTACAAGAATAGAAAAGATTTAGAAGAAGGTTCTCTTTCTAAATATAGAGCTGAAATAGTTTGTGAGCCCTCTCTTGCTAGATGTGCAAGAGAAATAGGGTTAGGCAATTTTTTGCTCATTGGTAAGGGAGAAGAAATGACTGGAGGAAGAGAAAGAGATTCACTTCTTGCAGATGCTATGGAAGCGCTGCTGGCTGCTGTATATCTGGATGGAGGATTAGAAGTCGTTCGCAATATAATCTTAGATTTATTTAGAAATATCATTGAAGAAGTATTAGAAGGACTTATTTATCGTGACTATAAGACCAAGTTGCAAGAAGTTGTTCAAAGTATGGGAATAGGGAAAATCACTTATGAACTTGTAAAAGAAATAGGACCTGACCACAACAAAACTTTTATCACCAAAGTGCGAATTGGAGATGTAGTTTTAGGAGAAGGTTATGGTAAAAGTAAAAAAGAAGCTGAACAAGCTGCTGCTATGGAAGCATTGGTTAAATTGGGTATATTAAAATGAAGACAAAGACGGTAATCCACGAAAATATGCGTCTGCTGACTGTGTGTCTGAAATATGGTAAGATACCTAGAGGAGAAGAGGCTGCTTCTAGCATATCAAAGGGGACAGGGCGATAATATGCTGACGGTGAGGTAATTTAAACGAAGATATTTTTAAAAATTTACTTACTAGATCTTAACACGGACTTACATAAAAAATACTTGAAATCAGAATAATAATATGTTATTATAAATCTAGTATTAACTATATAAATGTGTAAAGTTAATAGTTTGTAAGTGAAACAAAGGCGTTTCACGTTGTAGAGGTGACGCCTTTGTTTTATTTTTTAATATTATACCTTAATTATTTATCAAGTTAATATGTTAATTTATAAAATCATTTAAGAGGAGGGAATTACTATGGCACAAAACACTCTAAGCGACATTTTTGGTTCAAATGTTTTTAACGATTCAGTCATGAGAGAACGCCTTCCAAAGGCAACTTACAAAGCTTTAAGGAAAACAATCGATGAGGGAATTCCATTAGAACCAGCAGTTGCTGAAGTTGTAGCAAATGCAATGAAAGATTGGGCAATTGAGAAGGGAGCAACTCATTTTACACATTGGTTCCAGCCATTGACTGGAATTACTGCTGAAAAGCGGGATTCTTTCATTTCTCCTACTCAAGATGGTAGGGTAATAACTGAATTTTCAGGAAAAGAATTAATTAAAGGTGAGCCTGATGCTTCTTCATTTCCATCAGGTGGTTTAAGGGCTACCTTTGAAGCAAGAGGATATACAGCATGGGACTGTACATCGCCGGCTTTTATAAAAGATGATACGCTATATATCCCCACTGCTTTCTGCTCATATACAGGCGAAGCGCTAGATTTAAAAATACCCTTACTGCGTTCTATGGAAGCTTTATCAAAACAAGCTCTTCGAGTATTAAGATTATTTGGTAATACTACAGCAAAGAAAGTTATTACAACCGTAGGACCTGAACAGGAATATTTCTTAATTGATAAAAAGATGTATGACAAGCGTAAAGATCTTATACTTACGGGAAGAACTCTATTTGGTGCTAAATCACCAAAGGGTCAAGAAATGGAAGATCATTATTTTGCATCTATCAAAGAAAGAATATCAGCATTTATGAGAGATTTAGATGAGGAATTGTGGAAATTAGGAATTCCTGCTAAAACTAAGCATAATGAAGTTGCTCCCGCTCAGCATGAACTCGCTACAGTATACAATACAGCTAATATTGCATCAGATCATAATCAATTGACAATGGATCTAATGAAAAAAATTGCTTTAAGACATGGACTTGTATGCCTTTTGCATGAAAAACCTTTTGCAGGAGTCAATGGTTCCGGTAAACACATTAATTGGTCAATGAGCACCGATGATGGCCAAAATCTCTTAGATCCGGGACATACACCCCACGAAAATGCACAATTTTTAGTATTCCTGTGTGCTGTAATCAAAGCTATCGATGAATACGCTGATTTAGTCAGAGTAGCTGCTGCAACACCAGGAAATGACCATCGTCTTGGCGCTAATGAAGCACCGCCCGCAATTGTATCAGTCTTCCTTGGTGAACAGCTTACGGATATTCTTGAACAGATCGAAAATGGTGGTGCAACAACTTCAAAACAAGGAGGAGTATTAAAAGTAGGTGTATCAACTCTTCCTGCACTACCAAAGGATTCTACAGATAGAAACAGAACATCTCCATTCGCATTTACAGGAAATAAATTTGAATTTAGAATGGTTGGTTCTTCTTCATCAATTGCAACTGCTAATTTTATATTAAACACCATTGTTGCTGAAAGTCTATCTCAGATTGCGGATAGGTTGGAAAAGGCCACAAATTTTGATGAAGAAGTGCAACTGTTGCTTAAGGAAATTGTAAAGAAGCACAAAAGAATTATATTTAATGGGAATGGTTATTCAGAAGAATGGGTAAAAGAGGCAGAAAAAAGAGGACTTCCAAATATTCGATCAACAGTTGAAGCTATTCCTGCTTTAATTAAAGAGAAGAATATCAAAGTCATGGAAAAACACGGTGTTTTAAGCAAAGTTGAACTTGAATCACGATATGAGATTTCTCTTGAAAATTATATAAAAACAATTAATATTGAAGCTTTAACAATGTTAGACATAGCAAAACGACAAATACTCCCAGCTGTAATAACTTTTGCTACAAAAATTGCAGAATCAATAAATTCTGTAAAAGCAACAGGTCTAAATGCTGATATAAGTGCACAAACTGAATTATTAGAAGAAGTTTCTACACTAATGAGTGAATTTAAGAAAAACATCTCTGAACTTGAAAATGCAGTTAATGAAGCTTCAAATATGAATGGTGATTCTTATAGCAAGGCTTGCTATTACAGAGATGTAGTATTTGCAAAAATGGGCATTTTAAGAGAAATCGGCGATAAACTCGAAACCATTGTAGATGCAGAATTGTGGCCATTACCGACATATGCCGACATGTTATTTAACATTTAACTTTTTATAGTGATTATTAGTATTTTAAAGTACAAATGACAAATCGAAAAAAAGCAATTGTAATTTAAAGTAAACAAGTAAATAGAAAAAAAGGCAAAGGCGCCTTTAGAAAAAGGTTGTCTTTGCCTTTTTTAATCATTAACCCTTAAATTTCTGTCAAACTATAACAAATATTATCCCCTAAAAAACCTTTTTAAAACATGTAGATCGTTTTATCACATCAAATCAATTCAAATTTGAAAAGAGGGGTGCAAGTAGGTGTACTTAATGATTTATAAGTCTTCTTAAAACTTAATTCAATTATGAGGAGGTTTATAAAAATGGATAAGGTAAAGAAAATATTTTTAAGCTTTATGGTTTTAATTTTTGTAGTAGCGAGCGGAATTTGCACTGCAAAAGCAGCAGACCAAATAACACCAGAAAAAGTTGCAACAGCTATTGACAATGTTTGGGTACTTGTATCAGCTTTCTTGGTGTTCTTCATGCAAGCAGGGTTTGCAATGGTTGAAGCGGGGTTCACAAGAGCAAAGAATGCAAGCAACATTGTTATGAAAAACCTAATGGACTTTGCAATTGGTTCAGTTATGTTCTGGTTGATAGGATTTGCAATAATGTTCGGAAAAGATGCAGGTGGCTTTATAGGAACCTCAGGGTTTTTCTTCAGTGATTCATTTGAACATTTAGAGCTTTCAATTCCTTTGATGTCCTTTTTAATTTTCCAGACAGTATTTGCAGCAACAGCCGCAACAATTGTATCTGGTGCTATGGCTGAAAGAACAAAATTTGCTGCTTACTGTATTTATAGTGCTGTAATTTCACTCATTATCTATCCAGTTGTAGGACACTGGGCATGGGGAGGAGGATGGTTGAGCAAATTAGGATTTATCGACTTTGCAGGGTCTACTGTTGTTCACTCTGTTGGTGGTTGGGCAGCGTTGATTGGTGCAAAAATGCTTGGACCAAGAATAGGAAAATACACAAAAGACGGAAAGGTCAATGCGATTCCAGGGCATAGCATAACATTGGCAGCGCTTGGTACCTTCATTTTATGGTTTGGATGGTTTGGATTCAACCCAGGTTCAACACTTTCAGGTATGAGTGACAAAATTGGCGATATTGCTGTAAATACCAATTTAGCAGCTGCAATGGGTGCAACCCTCGCGATGATTTATACATGGCTAAAGTACAGAAAACCCGATGTTAGCATGACACTGAATGGTGCTTTAGCTGGGCTTGTTGCAATCACAGCAGGATGTGCGTCGGTAAGTACATGGGGTGCTGCAATAATAGGGGGATTGGCAGGAATTTTAGTAGTTGTTTCTGTTGAGTTTATTGATAAAAAGCTCAAAATAGACGATCCCGTTGGTGCAATTTCTGTGCATGGTGTTTGTGGTGCGTTTGGAACATTGATGGTTGGGCTTTTTGCAATAGAAGGAGGACTGTTCTATGGTGGTGGAATAAAGCAGTTTTTGGCGCAGCTTGCTGGGGTTGCTTCAACGTTTGCATGGACTACTGTGACAGCGTTTATTCTCTTTGCGATAATCAAACTCACAGTCGGTTTGCGAGTTTCCGAAGAGGAAGAGGTAGAAGGTCTGGATGTTGCAGAACATGGTGCCACAGCTTATGGTGACTTTGTAACGAAGTCTGAGGCAGTAAACTAAATTTGATGGTTTTATGATAAATTTTATTTGAAAAGGGTGAAGGTCAATGAAAAAGATTGAGTGTATTATCAGGCCTGAAAAGCTTGAAGAGGTAAAGGATACTTTAAATCAACTTGGGATAAAGGGCATGACAGTGTCCCAAGTAATGGGATGCGGTCTTCAAAAGGGGAAGACAGAATATTACAGGGGTGTTGCGATTAATATCAACCTTTTACCTAAGATAAAGCTTGAGCTGATTGTAAAGGATTCTGAGGTTGATAGAATTGTGGATACAATCATCAAAGCTGCCCGCTCAGGTAATATAGGCGATGGTAAGATATTTATATACAATGTTGAAGATGCTGTCAGAATCAGAACTGGCGAAAAAGGTGAAAGCGCAATTTAAAGTTTGGAGGAGCCATACTTACAATTTGGCAATAGGAGGCATTCAAAATACCTCCAAATGAAAGATAGTCTGCCTTGCCTCTTGCACCCCTCTAAAAATGTCTATTTATGTAAAGTTATACAAACTCTTAAAATCTGTACTTGATCAAATATTACTAGCTCAAGCTACTTAAAAATCGAAGCTGAACCATATGAAAGAACGGAAGAAAGGCAAAACTATCGTAATGGCTACCATTTAAGAAACAGGCTTTTTTATTGGCATTAATGAAGATGGTGGTTAACGAAGTATCTACACGAAAAGCTGAAGAAATCACTTATGAACTCTATTATACTGAATTTTCAAAATCTACAATTTCTGAGCTTTGTAAAAGTCTTGACCCTATTGTTTAGCAAAGGAGATGGGATAATGCAAGTTTTAATTATCCAACATGTAAGACAGGAAGGACCAGGTCTTATAGCTGAAATTTTTTCGAAGAAAGGATGGAAGTTAGATATTCGCGTAATGAATCAACCTGGAGCTATTTTACCTAAAACGGTGGCTGACTATAATGCTGTGATAATATTGGGAGGTCCAATGGGAGCATACGAAGAAGAAAAGTACCCATATCTTTATCAAGTACAAGAACTTATACGCGATGCGATAGAAAGACGAATACCAGTATTAGGAATATGTTTGGGAGGGCAGCTTATTGCCAGGGCGTTGGGAGCAACAGTTAAACCTAACCCGGTAAAAGAAATTGGGTGGTATAAAATACATTTGACAGAAGCAGGGGGAAAGGCCTTTCTTTTTCAGGATTTGCCAGAAGAGTTTTGGGCTTTTCAATGGCATGGAGATACTTTTGAACTGCCTGAAGGTGCTGTTCTACTTGCAGAAGGTGAAACTTGTACTAACCAGGCTTTTGCTTATCAGGATTGTGCCTGGGCTTTACAATTTCACCCAGAAGTTACACCTATAATCGTTAGTTATTGGACTGAGATTTATCAAGAAGAACTTATAGAGTTTGCTGGACCAGGAGCAGTGGCTCAACTTAAAGAGGAGACAAAAAGGCTGTGGGAAAAGAATCAGGAAGTTTTTTCCCGTTTTTGGGCGAATTTTTGCCGACTTTTGGATGTTTAGGGAGAAGAACGAGAACAATAGAAAGAGCATTGCAGATATAAAAAAGCACCCCCACTTTTTATGCGTAGAAAGTGGGGGTGTTGTCATTCTACATATAAGTTACCTATGATGTTAAAGTATCTAACTGTTTTTTTTTTGCCCACTACATTTAAGTGAAGAATTAACCTAAAAATAATTTATGAATTTTTCATATTAACGTATTGCAAAATTAATAAAATATATTATAATTAACATAACACTCGTAATTTAGGAGTGATAAGCATTTTGCCACAATTTGAGGACAATTTTAAACAGTAAACATTTTCGCTTGATGCAACTTTCAAAAAAAATATTGCATATAAAAATTTTTTAAGGGGGTTATAAAATGTTGAAGGAAGGTTATGTAAGAATACCTTCGGGATGTGCTATAAGTGGCATAATTGATCGCACTGGTCGTCTATTTTCGGGGCAATCTATAGCAGATTCCATCGCGACAATGCATGATAGATCAAATGGTCTTGGAGGTGGTTTTGCTGCATATGGCATTTATCCAGATTTTAAAGATTACTTTGCATTTCATATGTTTTATGATGATTTGATAGCTAAACAGGAAACAGAGAATATTTTAAAAGCAAATTATATAGTCGCTTTAGAAGAAAAAATACCCACACGAAAAACGGCACATATTAAAAATGCACCATTAATTTACAGATATTTTGCTATACCAAAGCCAGAGAAATTGAAATTGTCAGAACTAGATGAAAATGAATTTACAATTAAATTTGTATTTAATATAAACAGTAACATACGAGGCGCATATGTTTTTTCTAGCGGGAAAAATATGGGAGTATTTAAAGCAGTAGGTTACCCAGAAGATGTTGCAAATTTTTATAAATTGGAATCTTATAAAGGATATATGTGGTTGGCCCATGGTAGATTTCCAACGAATACACCAGGATGGTGGGGGGGTGCACATCCTTTTAATCTATTAAATATCTCTGTTGTTCATAATGGCGAGCTTTCTTCGTACGATACTAATCGTAAATATTTAGAAGAGTTTGGATATATTTGCACCTTGCAAACTGATACAGAAGTTGCGGCATACATTTTCGATCTTTTATTAAGAAGACATGGTTTGCCAATGGAACTTGCATGCAAAGTAGTTGCATCGCCTTTGTGGAAGCAGGTTGAAAGGATGTCACCAAAAGAAAAAATTTTATACACTAACCTGAAAATAATTTATGGTAGAGCACTTTTAAATGGTCCATTTTCAATGATAATAGCATATGAAGATGGCTTTGTAGCAATAAACGATAGGATTAAACTAAGGCCACTTACTGCTGCAAAAAAAGGCGATATGATATATGTAGCCAGCGAAGAGTCAGCAATAAGGCAAGTATGCAAAAATCCTGAAAGCGTATGGATTCCTAGAGGTGGAGAACCTGTTATAGCTGAGCTCATACGTGATAATGAAAAAGAAATGTACTCTACAAAGGAGGTTACTGCATGAGTTTAAGCTACCTTACTCCAGAATTTAAAGTACTCAGAGATTACGATAAATGCATTAATTGTAAGGTTTGTATGAGACAGTGCTCATTTGAAGTTCACAGCTATGACGAACATTTAGATAAGATGGTTTCAAATGATATGAACTGTGTAAATTGTCAAAGATGTGTCGTGCTGTGTCCAACTCAAGCTCTTACAATTATTAAACATCCTCAAACATTTAGAGAACATGCCAATTGGACTTACGATGCTATAAGAGATATATACAAACAGGCAGAAACAGGTGGAGTTCTTCTGTCATCCATGGGAAATGATAGGCCTTATCCCGTATATTGGGATAAAATGGTTATAAATGCAAGCCAGGTTACAAATCCCTCTATAGATCCACTAAGAGAACCTATGGAATTAAGGGTATATATAGGTAGGAAGCCTGACAAGATAGAAATAGACGAAAACCTCAATGTTAAAACAAAAATGCCTCCACAACTCAAACTTGAGACACCAATAATGTTTTCAGCAATGTCTTATGGTTCAATAAGTTACAATGCTCACGCAGCTTTGGCAAGAGCTGCTGAAGAGCTTGGAATACTATATAATACTGGTGAAGGGGGACTTCATAAGGACTTTCGCAAATATGGCAAAAATACAATTGTACAGGTCGCATCAGGTCGTTTTGGTGTTGATAGAGAATACCTCAATACTGCAGCGGCTATTGAAATAAAAATTGGTCAAGGTGCAAAGCCTGGGATAGGTGGTCATTTACCCGGTGAAAAGGTGAGTGAAGATATCTCGGCAACAAGGATGATACCACCTGGAAGTGATGCTATATCTCCTGCACCGCATCATGATATCTATTCAATTGAAGACCTTGCACAATTAATATATGCATTGAAGGAAGCTACCAATTATCAAAAACCTGTTGGTGTTAAAATTGCAGCAGTCAATAATGTGGCGGCAATAGCTTCGGGAATAGCAAGAGCTGGAGCAGATTATATAGCAATAGACGGATTTAGAGGCGGTACGGGGGCTGCTCCAAAAAGAATAAGGGATAATGTAGGAATTCCAATTGAATTTGCAATAGCTGCTGTAGATGCAAGACTCCGATCTGAAGGTATAAGACATACAATATCTTTGGTGGCAGCGGGTAGTATTAGAAACAGTGCAGACATAGTCAAAGCGATAGCTCTTGGCGCAGATGCTGTTTACATTGCAACAGCTGCTTTGATTGCTTTGGGATGTCATATGTGCCAAAAATGCCATACTGGTAAGTGCAATTGGGGAATTGCTACTCAAGATCCTAACCTTGTAAAAAGATTAAACCCAGAAATCGGATATAAACGTCTTGTTAACCTTGTTCAAGCATGGAGTCATGAAATAAAAGAAATGCTTGGTGGAATGGGTATAAATGATATTGAAAGTCTTAAAGGAAATAGGTTAATGCTTCGTGGCATAGGAATGACACAAAAGGAACTTGATATACTTGGCATTCTAGCTGCCGGCGAATAGGGGGGATTTTTGTGAAAAAGGTTTATGTGAAAGAAGATGTGTGTGTTGGATGTAGATTATGTGAAGTATACTGTATTACATCTCATTCAAAGTATAAAGATGTTTTAAAAGCATATAAGTTGGAAACCCAGAGGCCGACACCACGAATTGTTATTGAAGAAAATAAACCTGTATCTTTTTCACTCCAATGTAGGCATTGCGATGATGCACCATGTGTCAAATCATGTATTACAGGAGCAATGCGAAAAGATCCGTTAACGGGCGTTGTAACTTGTGATACAGATAAATGTGTTGGATGTTGGACTTGCGTGCTTGTGTGTGAGTTTGGCGCAATCATAAGAGATGTAAATAATAAGGTTGCATCAAAATGTGACTTATGTGCTGAAACAGGAGAACCGGCGTGTGTCAAGAATTGTCCTAATGAGGCACTTGTCTATAGTGAAGGAGGCATTTCTGTATGAGAATAGTAATAATTGGTAATTCTGCTGCAATGGTAGGTGCAGTAGAGGCAATAAGGAAATATGATACAAGTTCTGAAATAGTTGTTATTTCGGATGAACCCTATCATGTGTATTCAAGGCCTCTTATATCTTATTATCTCGGAAGTTTAGTGTCTGAGGACAAAATGATATATAGAGAGAAAGACTTTTATCGCAAAAATAAGGTAGAAACTATATTTGGTATTAAAGCTGTTTCTATTGATGAAAGAAAAAAAGAAGTTTATCTTGAAAACGGGGATAGCATAACTTTTGACAAACTTCTCATTGCAACGGGCGGGAAACCTATAATACCTCCAGTAGAAGGATTGAACAAAAAAAATGTTCATACTTTTATAAAAATGGACGATGCTAAAAAATTAAAGGAAGTTGCCAAGCCGGGTTCAAAAGCTGTAATTGTAGGGGGTGGCCTAATCGGCTTCAAAGCAGCAGAAGGTCTTCGCCATTTAGGGGTAGATGTAACAATAGTTGAACTTGCCGATAGAATTTTAAGTACAATTCTTGATGCAGAAGGAGCATCTTTGGTATCTCAAAGTCTTCAGAATGACGGAATAAAAATAATTACGGGAACAACAGTGGATAAAATCATAGGAGAGGAATATGTTAAAGGGGTTTTGCTCAAAAATGGGCAGGAATTAGAAGCCGATAATCTTATCATCGCGATAGGTGTTGTGCCAAACGTTGATGTTGTAAAAAACACATCAATTTCTATAAACCGTGGTATTTTAGTAGATAACACTATGAAAACAAGTGCTGAAGATGTGTATGCAGCAGGAGACGTAGCCGAAGGTTATGATATGCTTGTTGAGTCAAATAGGGTTGTGCCAATATGGCCAAATGCATACATGCAAGGAGAAATTGCAGGGCTCAACATGATTGGTATTAATAAAACTTTTAAAGGGATTTTCCCTATGAACTCAATAGGTTATAAAAATACAAATGTGATAACGGCTGGTATAACAAATCCCCAGCAGGAGGAATTTGAGATTATCTATAAAATTGATCATAACAGAAGGTCTTATAAAAAATTTGTGGTAAAAGAAAATAGGTTAGTAGGTTTTATATTAATTAATGATATTGATAGGGCTGGATTATTTACTGGATTTATAAAAAATGAAACAGATATAACTCCATTTAAGAAATATCTTTTAAATGATGATTTTGGATTTATATATTTGCCAAAAGAATTAAGAAGAGCAAAAATGCTTGACCTGGAGGTGGTATGATGAAAACCATAAATGCGTCGGGAATTTATTATAGAGACCTTAATGAAATAATTAAAGAGTTAGTTCGGTCTGGTGAAGATATAATTAATTTGAAAAATGTTAATGGTCAACGATATATAGGAGATAATCTATCTGGGACTACCAAAATAAATATCGAAGGTACACCTGGGAATGACATGGCAGCCTTCATGGATGGACTTACAATAGAAGTTTTTGGTAATGGACAGGATGCAATAGGAAATACAATGAACGATGGGAATATTATTATACATGGACATGCAGGTGATGTCATTGGTTATGGGATGAGAGGTGGATCTATCTATATAAAAGATAATGTTGGTTATAGAGTCGGCATACACATGAAAGAATACAAAGATAAAGTTCCTGTAATAGTTATTGGAGGAAGTGCGGGAGACTTTTTTGGTGAATATATGGCAGGTGGATGCATGATTGTACTAAACTTAAAAAATGATGAAGATATAGTCGGAGAATATTGTGGTACAGGTATGCACGGGGGAGTTATATATTTGAGAGGAGATGTAGAAGACTATAAACTTGGGAAAGAAGTTATTAAAGAAAAAATAGATGACAAGGATTACGCGTTTATCCAAAAGTATGTTGAAAATTTTTGTCAATATTTTGATTATGATTTTCAAAAGATTATGAATCATTCTTTTATCAAATTGCATCCGATAGACAAAAGACCCTATGGAAATATGTATGCATAAAAGACGGGGAAGACCCCGTCCCTTACTTTTTTGACATAACCTTTTTCCTATAACCATAATCTTTCGCAATTGGTCTTCCTATACTATTTATTTTACCAGTAATACAGCTAAAGCAATGGGCTGGAGTGTCATTTATACATATTTTGCCTGGATATAATGCGTACAATTTTCTGTATTCCCCTTCTGTAACATTTGGCATTACAACATTTGCTCCACTGCGAAGTGCTATCAATCTTCCATTAATATTGAGGCTTTCCATTGCTGTAGTTGCCGGAATATTAATATCGGGCATCAAAAGCCTTGTTATGGCCATAACTTTTAAACTGAGTTCAAAGGTACCTCCCTTTTCATTTTTTAATGGAGTATCGGGATTCGGGATAAATGGGCCAACCCCTATCATATCAGCATCAATTTCTTTAAAAAATAGAATGTCATCTGCAATAGATTCTATAGTTTGTCCAGGAAGTCCTATGAGGCATCCGGTTCCAACTTCATAACCTAATTCTTTTAGATCTTTAAGACATCTTTTTCTATTTTCATGACTCATATTAGGATCGAGTTTTTCATAAAGTTCTTTATCCGTTGTTTCTATTCTTAACAAATATCTATCTGCTCCAGCTTCTTTATATGCCTTATATTCTTCTCTTGTTTTTTCGCCTATACTTAGAGTTATTGCAACATCGAGTTCTTTTATTGATTTTATAATTTTAGTCATCCTTTCAACATTGAAAAAATCATCTTCGCCAGACTGCAATACTACAGTTCTATATCCTAAATTGCGGGCATTTTTGGCAAAATTAATTATCTGTTCTGGCTTTAATCTATAACGTTTTATATTTTTGTTATCTCTTCTTAGACCACAATATAAGCAATTTTGCTTACATATATTAGAAAATTCAATAAGTCCTCTTAAATGCACTTCATCTCCCACATATTTTTTTCTTACTCTATCCGCAGCTTTAAATAATTCATCGTTATATTGATCATCCTTTAAAAGCTCAACTATTTCTTTCTTAGTGAGAGTGTGTGTTTCTTCAGCTTTTTTTATTAGTTCTAACAAAAAGTTCACCTACCTCAATAAATTTAAGCTTCAAATTGGCAAATAAAATTGTTAAAAAGAAGCGAAGTTTTTTGTGGCTAAATAAAGATGAGCAGTTTTTTTGAAATATCTATAAAAGTGTCGCATTTCTCTAATGTTTAACTGTTAAAATTAAAAACATTGATAGAAGGCGAAACTTTCACAATATGAGTTTAACATTTAATGCTCTAAAAGAAAAGAGGATTTTTTGGCGTTACCTCTACCACTTCTTTCAAAGCATGAGCAATGGTTGGCAGCATCCTATTATTATGCATTCTTTTTTGTATCTATAATGTTATGATTGACTTGTTATGATTTAATAGATACAATTGATATTAAGATATGCAAAATATTAATACAATTGTAAGGAGGCATAAAACAATGAATGAAAGGTATGAATTAAATAAAAATTTAGCCCAAATGCTAAAGGGTGGAGTCATAATGGATGTGACAACACCAGAACAGGCGGTTATTGCTGAAAAGGCAGGGGCTGTTGCAGTTATGGCTTTAGAGAGAGTTCCAGCTGATATTAGGGCAAGAGGCGGAGTAGCAAGAATGTCAGATCCTAAAATAATAAAGGAGATAAAGGCGGCAGTATCAATCCCTGTTATGGCAAAAGTTAGAATTGGGCATTTTGTGGAAGCACAGATTTTAGAGGCACTTGGGATAGATTTTATTGATGAGAGTGAAGTTTTAACTCCTGCAGACGAGATGTACCATATAGATAAGTGGGCATTTAAGATACCTTTTGTGTGCGGGGCGCGAAATCTTGGAGAAGCACTAAGGCGCATAGGGGAAGGTGCTTCTATGATAAGGACTAAAGGAGAAGCGGGTACAGGAAATGTCGTGGAAGCAGTAAGGCATATGAGGATAATAAATGCTGAAATAAAAAGGCTTACTACTTTGAGGGAAGACGAACTTATGGCTGCTGCTAAAGAGCTACAAGCTCCATATGAACTTGTAAAATATGTTGCACAAAATGGGAGACTTCCGGTTGTAAATTTTGCGGCAGGAGGGATTGCCACACCGGCAGATGCTGCACTTATGATGCAGCTTGGTGCAGATGGTGTTTTTGTTGGTTCTGGAATATTCAAGTCACAAAATCCCGAAAAGATGGCAGAAGCTATAGTAAAAGCGGTAACCTATTACGACAAACCAGAAATATTGGCAGAAGTTTCAGAAGGATTGGGAGAAGCCATGCAGAGCATTGATATAAGAAAACTTGATGAAAAAGATCTATATGCTTCAAGGGGATGGTAGTTTGCGTGTCGGAGTATTGGCAATTCAAGGCTCTGTTAGAGAACATATTGAAAAATTAAAGCTTATGGGTGTAGAAGCTGTTTTGGCAAAAGACAAAAATACTCTGCTAAGTTTAGATGCATTGATTATACCTGGGGGCGAAAGCACTGCAATAGGGAAAATGATTGTGGATTTTGGACTCAAAGATGTTATTTTAAAGCTAAATGAGAGGAAAATTCCCATAGATAGTGTAAAATTTCAGTAGGTGATGAAGCAGGAAAATGGGGTATGGATG